>JAUVMD010000111.1 GCA_030600405.1 Nitrospirota bacterium | reverse complement strand
GATACTGTCGCGGTCCACCGAGGATCCACGGACCACTTTTACCTTCTCGGGAATTCCCAGTAATATCATGGCCTTGTTCAAAGGCATTCCGGGTGACAGGTTTTCACCGATCACAATTTGACCCGGAGTAATGGCCGCCCCCGGAACCGTCGACCTCTCCTGGGCAACAGCCACACTGGCCATCAAACTCATTAACAAGACCCAAAACATCGTTTTTCCGGTTCTCACAATGTTCTCCTTCATATGGATTGAATGGAAACAGTAAACCCAACTCCCAAAAGCTCTTCACTTCGGACTGGGGCCGCATAACTTTTTAGGATTCAATATCTTGAATCCAGTATAAGGGGTTTTGGGTAGATTGGTAGGACTTTTTGCCCTTTATCCCTAAAATTACAAAGACTTCGGGTGATTTTGCAGCCGCACGGGGAAACTCCAGGTTCAAGGCTCCTTGGGCGGTAAATTCCGCCTCCGATCCCTTTTTTTACGGGTTTTATCGCGCTCAAACTCCCGCCAGCGCCGGGGATCTTCCTTCAGTTGAGGCAGGGTGTCGTCAGCCTCCTCCTCCAGCCATAAATCCTCCAGAACAGAGGCTTTTTTTGCGGATTTTTGGGGTTCTTTCGGCAGGTATTTGCGGCGCTCCTCGGCCTCTTTCTGGGTCAGGCCCAATTCCATATCCAGCAGGTCCTTGCCCATTGATCCTTTTTTTCGTTTGGCCAGGGCCTCGCCCCGGAGCTTGATTTCCTTGCCGTTGACCAGCCCTGATTGCCAGCCCTGCGGAATACCGGCCAATGCGTGAACGGCCCCGGCCCAGCAACCGATCAACGCGCCCAGCTTGTCCGCCTCCCGCCCCAGATTCAACGTCCCGGTCAACGTGCTCGAAAACTCCTGACCCGGCGTTAACAACCGGACCAGCGCCTGTGGCAGAATCGTCAACGCATGCCCCTGCGTGGCATGGGCAATTTTCGTTTTGATATAAGAAGACGCGTTATCACAAATCCAGACGGGCAAATTTTCCAATTGCCCTTGCGAATATTGATCGGCCAGATCGCGCAATGTTCGGCTCATGGCTTCCGGATTTTTTTCCTGTAACGTAAAGCGGTCCGGATAGTTTTCTTGATACCACGCTTCGGCGGTCTTACAGAACTCCGCCGCCTCATTCAGTAAGGCGGCGCCCTCCGGCAAGCCCTCTTCGCTGAGCAGACGCGTGGTAATAAATCCGGTTACCGCCGCACCCGCCACCTCCCACGGATGACGGCTCAACAACAGTGCCGCCTCGATACAATACTGCATCAAGGTTTTGGACGGCCTCTGCTGATACAGGGCCAGCGGCACTGCCATCGAAAAATAACAGGCGTAGGCCGACGCCTGATCGGCGAGTAAGGGATCAGCCCGATTGGGAAGGTCCCGCACGCTTTTATAGAAGCATCCCTCCGGCCGCCGGAACATGCCGAAATAGTTTTCCGGGCCGTGGGCGCTCAACCTCACCAGCAAATCAGACAGATCCTCACCGTTCGGCTTTTTGGTTTTCAGGAGAGAATCGCACACCGCCAGCGCGCGTTGGGTCTGCACCCCGTAAAGTCCGGCCATGCGGTACTGTTTGATGCCCTTGCCGATGAACGGTCGCACATCGTGGTAGCGGTCAACCTGTTTGAAATACTGCTTCACCGTCTCCGGCTTCAGACCCTTCACCGACTGCCCCAGCGCATCCCCCACCGCCATGCCAACCCAACTGCCCAGAATTTTGTCCTTAAGATCGCTCATGATTTTTTACCAAAAAGATTTTATTCCACGGGAATGAGGACGGTGGGAGTGCTTTGGCGGGCGGGGAAGAGGGTAGCGGGGTGATCGCCCAAAACTCGACGGGCGGAGTCCATCGCGATTTCGGGATGGTTGTTGGATTCGCTGAGGTGCATCAGCACCACGGTCTTAAGCGCGTCGTGCTTTACCCGCGCCAGTAAATCGGCGCAGGCGGTGTTCGATAAATGCCCGACGTCGCTTTGGATTCTCTGCTTGATCGGCCACGGGTAATACCCGTCTACCAGCATGCGCTCGTCGTGATTCGATTCCACTAAAAGAGTATCGCAGTCCTTTAATTTCTCTATGATCAGCGGTGTGATCCGTCCGAGGTCGGTGATATGCCCGATCTTTTTTGATCCACATCGCACCGTGTAGGCAACCGACTCCGCCGCGTCGTGCGGGGTGCTGAACGACTCGACTGTTAAATCCCCAACCACGGCTTCATCTTCTTGCTGAATGGTCCGCCAGTCAACATCCGGGCTGACGTGCCGTCGTAGAGCCTCGCGCGTGCCGCGTGTGCCGTAGACGGGTGTGCCGTGTTTTTTGGTGAGAGCTCCCGCGCCGCTGACATGATCGGAATGTTCGTGGGTGAGAAACAGCGCGGTGACATCCTGCGGCTCGCGGTGGATATGCTCCAGGCGTTTTTTAAGGACGCGCGGGCCGAGGCCGATATCGATCAGAATGCGTGCCTGGCCGCTTTCGATATAAACGGCGTTGCCCTTACTGCCGCTGGCGAGTACGGAAAATTGAAAAATAGTTCTCCCCTTTCGCGGAGTACCTCCGCTGGTAATTTTTTACCCCCTCCTTTTAAAGGAGGGGCTGGGGTGATTGATATCACCCTTCCCCGTTATCCCGTTTCCTCTTTTTTAACAAAGAATCAATCGTGCTCGATCTGGGCTTTCTGCAGTGTGCCGCTGTAATCGACGTAGACCGATTTCCATTCGGAAAAAATTTCGAGCGCCGCGGTGCCCGCTTCACGATGGCCGTTGCCGGTGCCCTTGGTCCCACCAAACGGCAGTTGGATTTCCGCCCCGATAGTCGACGCGTTGATGTAGGTGATGCCCGTATCCAGCGTTTCGATGGCTTTGAAGGCCCGGTTGACATCGCGCGTGTAGATGGCGGACGACAGGCCGAACTTGGAATCGTTGACGATCTTCACCGCCTGCTCGAAACTGTTGCAGGGGATGATGGCCACCACCGGCCCGAAAATCTCTTCCTGTGCGATACGCATTTTATGGGCCACGTCGGCGAAAATGGTCGGCTGGTAAAACGACCCGTTCTTGCAATCCTTGCCGGTGGCTGGGTTGCCGCCGGTGACCAGTTTCGCGCCTTCATTCTTGCCAATCTGCACGTAGTTGTCCACCTTGGTGCGCTGACTTTCGTTGATCAACGGACCGACATCAGTTTTGGGCTTGAGCCCGTCGCCCAGTTTCAGGGTTTTGGCGCGCGTGACCAGCATCTCAGTCAATTTTTTCACGATCTTTTTATGAGCGATGACGCGGCTACAAGCCGTGCACCGCTGGCCGGTAGTGCCGAACGCGCCAAAGATAACGCCTTCCACCGCCAAGTCGAGATCGGCATCGTCCATCACGATAATGGCGTTCTTGCCGCCCATCTCCAGCGAATATTGCTTCATGTTTTTCGCGCAGGAGGATGCGATGACCGCGCCGGTATCGGTCGACCCGGTAAAGGAAACGAGGTTGACCTTGTCGTGTTCGGTCATGGGCATGCCGACTTCGCTGCCGGAGCCGGTGACTAGATTCAATACGCCGGGGGGCAAGCCCGCCTTTTCGCAAACCTTGACGAAGTTGACGACCGACAGCGGCGTATCCGTCGCAGGTTTGATGACCACGGTGTTGCCGCAGACCAGCGCCGGCACCAGTTTCCATGACGGGATGGCGATGGGAAAGTTCCACGGGGTGATGGCAGAGACGATACCGACAGGCATGCGCACGGACATGCAGAATTTGTTTTTAAGTTCGGAGGGCACCGTTTCGCCGAGCAGGCGGCGGCCTTCCCCGGCGGTGTAGTAGGTGAGGTCGATGGCTTCCTGCACGTCGCCCCGGGTTTCGCCGATAACCTTGCCCATTTCGCGGGTCATGTCCTGCGCCAGCGATTCTTTTTGTTGCAGAAGCAGTTCGGCAACCTTGAACAGGATTTCCCCGCGCTTGGGAGCGGGCGTGGCACGCCATTTTGGGAGCGCCTCTTCGGCCGCTGAGACGGCTTCATTGACGTCTTTTTTATTGGACTTCTGGAACCGCCCCAAAACTTCGTTGTGATTGGCGGGGTTTATGTTTTCAAACGTTTCTCCGCTGGAGGAAGCTTTCCATTTGCCGTTGATATAGTTATTGAACAGTTTTGACATGGGACACCTCCGAACATTCAGGTGTTAACCAAATTTTGATGAAGATGAAGGATCTGATGCATTCAAAGGCGCGCCGGAGCGAACCTCAAGGACCGTTGAGACAAGAACGCCCAAACGGAAAATGATTTCGCCTTCGAATATAACAAAAGGCGAAGGGAAGTCAAGGTACAGGTAGGAATACAGGGGACGTTTTAAAAATCAGGAAGCCAGGACCTTCTGAATATCGGTCTCGGCAACGCGGTCGACGATTTCCACCGTGCCGATGTCGCGGACCAAAACGAAGCGAATATTTTTGTTGTGCGCTTTTTTGTCCCGGTACATGGTTGCGATGTACTCGCCGGCAGAGAATTGCGGCAGGTTCGAGGGCAGGCCGAACTTTTCGACCAGGGCCTCAATTTTTTGTACCACTCCCTCGGAGCATTTACCCAATTGGCAAGACAGTTTGGCGGCGTAGACCATGCCGATGGCCACCGCTTCGCCATGCTTGAACTGCGAATAGGAGGTCAACGCTTCGATGGCGTGGCCGATGGTATGGCCGAAATTTAAGACCATGCGATAATTACTTTCCCGTTCGTCGAGCTCTATGACTTTAGCTTTGATGGCGCAGGAAGTTTCGATGATGGTTTCCAGGCACTTCGTGTCCTGATTCAAAATTTTTTCGGAATTCTTTTCAAGAAAAGCGAACAGCTTGGGATCTTCGATGACGCCGTATTTGATGATTTCGGCCATACCGGCGCGGAATTCATCGGGCGGCAGGGAGCGCAGGGTGTCGAGATCGAT
This sequence comes from Nitrospirota bacterium, assembly GCA_030600405.1. Taxonomy (GTDB): domain Bacteria; phylum Nitrospinota; class Nitrospinia; order Nitrospinales; family Nitrospinaceae; genus SZUA-226. Next base: position 629 of record JAUVMD010000111.1, on the reverse strand, counting down.
CGCGACCAGCCGGGGCTGGTAAAAGGCGCCGATCAGGTTTTTACCCTGGGGATGGTTGACGGCGGTTTTCCCTCCCACACTGCTGTCCACTTGTGACAGCAGTGTAGTGGGAACCTGAATATAAGGTACCCCTCTCAAGAAAGTTGCCGCGACAAACCCGGTCAGATCGCCGATGACTCCACCTCCCAGAGCTACTAGGAGTGAATCGCGGTCGTATTGGTTTTCGATCAAATGATCGTATACCGTTTGGGCGTCGTATAGGGTTTTGTGCGCTTCCCCCTCCGGGATTTCCGCACATTCTATTTCCAGCCCTGCGCTTTGGAGTCCTTCGGATAAAACTTTTCCGTAAAATTTGTTGACGACGGGATTCGTGACTACCAGAGCTCGGCGGGCCGATTTGAAATACGAGAGATGATCGCCCAAGCGGGAAAGAAAGTTCCGGCCGATCAGGATATCGTAACTCCTGTCGGCCAGATCAATCCTCAGTTTCTTCATTTGTTGACGAACGATGTTTCATTTCGCACGATGGTCGGAGTAACAAAAATCAGCAATTCAGCAATATCGTCGGACTCGAAACGGTTTTTGAACAGATAGCCGATGATGGGAATATCTGCAAACCAGGGCACACT
>JAUVMD010000349.1 GCA_030600405.1 Nitrospirota bacterium | reverse complement strand
GCAAGAAGATATTGTTCCGGGATTGCAAAATTCAAAAGCAGGTCATCAACATCGATGACCCGGTGGGACGGGAAATTGTGCAGGAAAACTCCCTTGAAACCCTGACCACCGGATTGGACTCGAGTGCCGACGTGACGGCGGAAGATTGTGCATTGTCCGAAGACGGCATCCGGTTCACACTCAAAACCCCTTCAGGCACCCAGGGCATTCAGTCCCCTCTGCTGGGGCAACACAATGTTTACAACTTGCTCTCTGCCTCCGCCGTCGCGTTGGCGCAGGGAATTTCCCTGGATCACATCGGACAGGGAATTCAATCGCTGGAGCGTGTTCCGGGGCGATTCGAAAAAATACAGCGGGGTCAGGACTTCATGGTTGCGGTCGATTACGCGCATACCGACGACGCATTGGCCAACGCCCTGAAAGCCGCCCGGACCATCTCCGAAAAAGGCGTGATTGTTGTATTCGGATGCGGCGGCGACCGGGACCCCGGCAAGCGCAAGGAAATGGGACGCGTTGCGCTGGAGATGAGCGATTTCACCGTCATCACCTCCGACAATCCCCGCACCGAAGACCCGGAACAAATCATCCGGCAAGTTTGCGAAGGTATTCCCGCGGACCGGAAACAGAATGAACATTACACGATCCTTCCCAACCGCAGGAAAGCCATCGATTTTGCCATTCACCGCGCGCAAACCGGCGATCTCGTATTGATCGCCGGCAAAGGCCATGAGGACTACCAGATTCTCAATACCGGGAAAATTCATTTTGACGATCGTGAAGAGGCGGAGCGGGCTCTTAAGAAAAGACTGGGTATTGATGGATAGCGACTTGAAAACTTTATTGGCCGCCGTCCAGGGAGAATGTTTGATGGGAGAACCTTCCCAAAAATTTCAAGGAGTTTCAATCAACTCACGAACCCTGAAGCCCGGCGAGCTGTTTTTTTGCATCCAGGGAGACCGGTTCGACGGCCATGAATTTTTAAACGATGCGGTCGAAAAAAAAGCGGCGGGCGTAGTGATCTCCGACCGCACAAAACTTAAAGAATCTTTGGTTCAACAAGCAGGCATCTTTGCAGTGGCGGTGCCGGACACCATTCACGCATTGCAGGAACTGGCGGGCTACCACAGAGATCAGTTTTCGGTCCAGGTGATCGGCGTCACTGGTACCAACGGTAAATCAACCACCAAGGAAATGATCGCTAGTGTGGTGAAAATGCAGTATCCGACACTCAAAACAGAAGGCAACCTGAACAACCACATCGGCCTGCCGTTGACTCTGCTGGAGCTGAAACCATCCCACGAATCGGCGGTGGTGGAGATGGGCATGAGTGCCGCCGGAGAAATCGAACGCCTGGCGGAAATCGCCAAACCCAAGGTCGGTGTCATCACCAATATTTCCCAGGCGCATATGATCCAATTAAAAACATTGAAAGACATCCAAGCGGCGAAGGGCGAGTTGTTTCAGTCCTTGAGTGAAGAAAGCACTGCCATCGTCAATGCCGACGATCCGCTGGTCTATGAACTGGCCGAAAAAATCCGGGCCAAAATCATTACGTTTGGAATCAACAACCCGGCCAACGTACGCGCCACCGATATCCGCCCCAGTGAGGGTTTCGGGTATGACTTTACCTTAAACGTTTTGGATAAAGCTATTTCCGTCCACCTGCCCTTTCTCGGCCGATTCAATATTTATAACGCGCTCGCCGCCGCCGCTACCGGGCATGCTCTGGGCATATCTCTGGGGCTGATCAAAACCGGGTTAGACGTTGAGCACAAACTCTCTCAGCGGGGCGAAGCGGTCCATTATGGGGACATAGAAGTTCTCAACGACACCTACAACGCTAATCCACAATCCATGCGAGCGGCCATGCAAACTCTGAAAGAGTACACCACCGATGGCAGGAAGTTCCTGGTGATCGGCGACATGCTGGAGTTGGGCGATAGTGAACAGTCCGCCCACCAGCAATTGGGAAAGGAGGCGGCCAGACATGGGTTCGACTTTTTGATCACCGTCGGAGAGCTGGCAGGTCTCGCCGGAAACGCTGCCGTTGAATCGGGTATGACGAAAGACCAGGTGCGCTGTTTTGATAGCCACCAGAAAGCGGCAGAATTTCTGAGGACGGCTACCAAACCCTGCGATTGCCTGTTGTTCAAGGGATCGCGCGGATCGCATATGGAAACAGTGTTGGAAGGTTTAATGCAGCAGAAATAGAGGAAGCGATGTTTTATCACATTTTCTATCCACTCAGCTCGGACTATTCGTTCTTGAATGTGTTCCGGTACATCACGTTCCGCTCGGCGTGGGCCGGGATTACCGCGCTGGTGTTGTGCCTGATGATCGCTCCATACCTGATCCGCTTTTTGCAAAGACTGGAGATAGGAGAAAAAATCCGGGACGACGGACCGGAACGCCACTTGAGCAAATCGGGAACGCCGACCATGGGCGGGCTGTTGATCCTGTTTGCATTTATCCTATCCACCCTGTTGTGGGCGAATCTCAGCAATATCTATATTTGGGTGGTGGTGTT
>JAUVMD010000153.1 GCA_030600405.1 Nitrospirota bacterium | reverse complement strand
GCCGATGGACCCCGAAGGGATTGATGTGGTCGAGAAATCGATGCGGAAGGATTTCGCCAATTCCGGGACGGTTTATTCTCTGGGACTGGATGCCAAACAACGCATTGAAGAGGCGGAGAGCCAGATTCGCGACAGCTTGTCCATCCCGCCTGATAATAAAATCATCTTCACCAGCGGGGGCAGTGAGTCGAACAATCTCTTCATTAAAGGGTACGGTTTTCCCGACAGGAAAATGGCTTGTCTGGGTCTCGAGCATCCAAGCGTCACTCAGACGCTGGAGTCGTTCCACGAGTTTGGCAACGAGCCGGTTTCGTTGCTGGCTTATCAAAAGGAAGGACGACTGGATTTGTCTGGCATTCCCCGGTTAAATAAAGAGAAGGTCCGGCTGTTGTGCCTGTCTCATGTGAATAACGAACTGGGCAGTGTGAATGATCCCACCCTATTATTACCGGCGCTGGCGGAGGAATCGCCTCAGACGCGTTTGTTTCTCGATGGCGTGCAGGCGGTGGGCAAGCTGAAATTATCTCCCGAAATGTGGCGGGGGCTCGCGGGATATTCGGTCTCCGGTCATAAAATCAACGGACCGAAGGGTATTGGGTTGTTGGTGGTCGAAGGGAAGCTTGAACTAAAACCGCAGATCCATGGCGGGCAACAACAGCACCGCCTGCGTTCGGGAACCTTGCCGGTTCCCTTGATCATCGGTCTGGCTCTCGCAATACAAAGGGCGGTTGGGAAAACTGAGGAGACGGTGAGGAATAATCAGCAACTGTTTCACCATCTGGTGACGGGACTGAAAAGTCTGGCAGATCGCCTGCCCGAGTTGGATCTTCAGTTTAATTCTTCATTGTCCGAGGATTTGTCTCGTCAGTCTCCCGCCATCGTTAATTTCTGTTTCGCGCCGGTGGAAGGGGAGGTGATGCTTCACCACCTGGAGGAAAAAGAAATTTATGTGGGGTTGGGAAGCGCGTGCAGTGCCCATTCCAAGGAGCCGTCGAAAATTCTGATGGGCATCGGATTAACGCCGGAAGAGGCCCGATGCAGTTTGAGGATTTCTTTTGGTCCACAAAACACCCTTGCTGATGTCGACGCTTTTCTTGAGGCATTCGGCGAAGCTTACCGTCAACTCTATTCTACCTTCAACCGCAAAACCGCCCACAAATGAACGAATACAGAACCATCCTGATCCGGTACGACGAAATCGGACTCAAGGGAAAAAACAGGGATCAGTTCATCAATCGTCTGGTGAAAAACATCCAAATGCAGATGAAGGATTTGGAGGGATTGAAGTTTAAGGTCCCTCACGGCCGGATTTTCATTCATTGTTCCCAGGCATCCGCCGAGGAATGCACGCGCAGGCTCCAGAAAATTCCCGGAATAGCCTCGTCCAGTGTCGGTGTGACACGCGAACCGGAATTCGATGCCCTTGCCGCCGTTGGCGTGGAATGGATCGAGCCGCTGTTGCAACCGGGCAAGACTTTTAAATTTTGTGTTCGCACCAACCGGGCGGATAAATCCTACCCGCACAAATCGCCGGAGATCGACCGTGAAGTAGGATCGCGCATTCTCCGGCAATTGCACTCCAAAGGACTCGAGGTGAGCATTAAGGAAGCTGACTTTATTCTGGAAATCGAGATCGGACAGGAGGAGACAGTAGTTTTTAACAACCGGGTTCCCGGTTTGCGGGGATTGCCCGTTGGAAGTTCTGGAGATATTCTTGGCCTCATTTCCGGGGGCATTGATAGTCCGGTGGCGCAGTACCGGATGATGAAGCGCGGGTGCCGGGCACACGGCATTTTTTTCGACAATCGGCCGTTTATGGGACGGGGCGGTTACGACAAGGTGGTGAAGCTCTCCAAACTGCTCAACGGTTTTCAGAGGAAGTCCCGTCTTTACGTGGTGCCCTTTGAGGATATTCAAGTGGCGATCCGTGACTATTGTCGTCCCGCTCACCGTGTGGTTCTGTACCGGCGGATGATGTACCGTATCGCCCAGGCGGTGGCCCAACAAAAAGGTTGTCTGGCCCTGGCCACCGGCGAGTCCGTGGGTCAAGTCGCTTCCCAGACGCTTGAAAATCTGAGCGCCGTTTCCCAGGTGGTCAATATGAGTGTGTTTCGTCCGCTGATCGGTATGAACAAGCAGGAGATTATCAACGAGGCGAAAGAATTGGGTACTTATGACATCAGTATCGAACCGCATCCGGATTGTTGCTCGGTCTTCATGCCGCCACGACCCGCGACCCGTGCCAAAGTCGCGGACCTGGAAATTGATGAAATGAAGTACCCTTGGGAAGCATTGATGTTGGAAGCTATAGCAAAAATGGAATCAGTTGATCTGGATGCTCTAACCGTCTGAGGAGAGGCGGTTCACCTGTTGCGGGTTCGGGATTTCCATTAATAGAGTTTGGATCGATTTTTTAAGTTTGGGATGAATGAACTCCGCCGCGATCTCGTTCATGGGCGCCAGAACAAAACTTCTCTCCGCAATTCCAGAGTGAGGAATTTCCAGCCCTTCCTGTTTTAAAATCAAATCATCATAAAAAAGAATATCGAGATCGATGATGCGGGGTCCCCACTTTTTAGTACGGGTCCGGCCCATTGCTTGTTCGATGGACAGGCACGCCCGAAGCAACTCCTCAGGCGAGAGGGAGGTTGTGAGCTGGACCACGGAATTGACGAACCAGTCCTGATCGGTAATGCCGAACGGTTCCGATTGATATAGCGAGGAACGAGCTATGAGGGTGAGATTGGGATGCGTGTTGAGACGCTCTACCGCCTTTAAGCAGTTCTCCGCCGGTGACTCCAGATTGGACCCGATGCCGATGTAGGCGGTGTGGGACATGGGAGAAATCTCCCCTTGTTCTAAAATTCAAAATTGACCGACGACAGCCGCTTTTTGATTTCACCCATGATACGGACTTCATCCGCCGGGTCCTTGGCCGCGAACGTGGCAGAGAACCGGACGAAATTTCCGACGTCATCCCAGGGCACGGTGGAGATCAGGTGCTCGGTGATCAGGTATTGCGAGAAATCTTCCGCGCTTTTAAACTTTCTGCCTCCGGCAATGCCTTTCGGCGACTTCACGAACAGAAAGAACGATCCGCCGGGCATTTTCGCGTTGAAGCCGACCGAGTTCAAAGCATCGACCAGCAGAGTAAGCCGCCGTTGGTATTTCTCCAAGATGCGTGCGGTAATTTCCGGATGAGCGAGGGCATAGACCGCCGCTTTTTGAATAGCGGCGAACTGCCCAGAGTCGATATTGTCCTTCACGTGAGCGAGGCCTTTCACTACCAGCTCGTTGCCTACGATGAAGGCGATACGCCATCCTGTCATGTTGTAGGCCTTGGAGTGCGAATGAAGCTCCACCCCGACATCCATTGCACCCGGTACCGAAAGGAAGCTGATGGGTTTGGCTTTGTAGGTGAGCGTCGCGTAAGCGGCATCCTGGATGACTACGATATCATTGGCCTTGGCAAAGTCGACCACTTCCTCATAAAACTTGCGGGTGGCGTTAGCGCCGGTCGGATTGTTGGGGTAATTAATGTACAGCAGTTTAGCCTGTTTCGCCGTTTGAGCGTCGATGCCCTTGAGGTCAGGTAAAAAATTGTTTTCCTCTTTTAACTCTAAATTGACCACTTTGCCGCCCAGGTATTGCGTGTGCGTTCCCATCACCGGATAACCCGGTATGGTCATCAATGTGATGTCACCCGGATTGATGAAGATGGAAGGTGCCATTGCGAGACACGGCTTCGACCCAATGGTGTGGTTGACGTGCTTTTTGGGGTCGAGGCCCGTTACGCCAAAAGTTTTCTCCATGTGTTGGATAGCGGCGGTTTTGAATTCATCGATCCCGTTGTCGGTGTACCCTCGGTTCTCCGGTTTTTCGGCTTCAGTCTGCAGAGCCTTAACGACTCCGGCATCGGCCATTGCATCCGGTTCGCCGACGCCCATGTCAAACAGTTCCTTGCCGGGATTGGCTTCCAGTGCCGCCCGCTTGGCGCGCTTGATTTTTTCGAATTTATATATTTTAGTGTCCTTGCCGAACTGGTTTCCGCCCAGACGGTCGGCAAAGAGATTTTGAATATAACTTCCAGTCGATGACATCCGATGAACTCCGTGCTTTATAAAAGTTAACTGGTCAATCCGCAAAGTCGGTCAATGTAGCCAACCTAAAGCGTGTTGTCAAGTTGCGCGATAGAGGAACGCAACGGTTTGTGATTTTAGATCAAGCCCCCTCTTTTTCCCCGTTTGCTCCCTCTTCGTCTGCATCTTCTTCGTCCGTATCCTCTTCCGTGACCATATCAGCCGTTTGCTGGGAATATCTGAGATATTTGATGATTTCAGTGATTTCGTCGGCGTTTATATTATTTTTTTGCGGCGGCATTTTGTCCGTTCCATTAAGAATCGCTTCTCGGAATTCGTCATTGGAAAATTCCTTTTCGACATAATCGGTGTCGATCAGTCTGGGAGCTTTGGTTTGCAATCCCATGGCATCGGAGCCGTGGCAGTTCGAGCAGACGCGATGAAAGTACTCCTGACCTTTCTTGAACTCCTGCGGTACTTCCTTGGTCGGTTGCGGTGCGCAGGAGGAAATGGAAAATAATAGTATTAACGGAATGAAATTCCATCCGTTGTTTCTCATTTAATTTTTCCTATTTGAAAATGAGTTATCCAATTGCTTGGGCAGTCCGATGAATTTCGGC
>JAUVMD010000054.1 GCA_030600405.1 Nitrospirota bacterium | reverse complement strand
CTCATCATTCTGATGTTTCAGCGTCCTCCATCCCTTATAAAAAGAAGGTTCAAGTGCAACCGTTTCAGAATCCTCCTGGATGGGCAGGAGCTTACAATCCCGGTGCCTTGGTTTCGGGATTGCTCAAGCAAAAATTAATTCAACAGGAAAATGTTATTCTGGTACGGTTCATGGACCCGGAATCCCATGGAACAAAAGATAAAAAAGGGAATAAGGTCCACAGCAAGAGTCCAGTTTCTGGCGGTGGGGTGGATACTGGTTCCCCGGGCCAGATCCTCATTTCTGGAGAGATTGTTAAATACCGGACCGCTTTGCCGGTCCATTTGGAAAGTACCAAATCCGAAAAAAGGATGTCCCGCTCGGCGGAAGTTCAGATTGAGTTTAAAGTCTTTCAGGGACAAACCAAGCGTTTTATCACCGGGTTTACCCTGAGTGAAAAATCAAGAGAGGGCGAGTTTCCTCTGGGCTATTCGCAAAGCTCTCTAAATATTAGAAGTCCGGATTTTCGCAAAACTTTTATGGGAAAGGCGCTGAGTCGGATCACTGACAGAATTATGCCTGCCATCGTGTATGATTTGGACCGTGTTCCATTGGACGGTCAGGTGATTGCCGTTGAAAACGAAGAAGAGCAAATGATTATCAATGTGGGGCAAAGAAGCGGGGTTGAAATCCGAGATGAGTTTGTCGTGTACAGCGTCGACGTGAATTATCCCGATCCTCTTTACAAGGAAGACATCGGTGACCGCTTGACCCAACTGGGTGTGGTTCGAGTCATAAATGTTCAGGAAGGATTTTCCGAGGCCGTCATTATGGCCGGTGGGGATTTTGTAAAGGGAAACCTGGTACGTTCCAAAAAATCTAAACCCCTACCTAAAGTTCTGAAAAACGCCAAGAAGTCTGCACCCTCTTCATTATCTCCTTAGTAAAAAGTAGAATTTGGAATCTTCCTAGGTGGTTTGTATTTCGTTCTTCCAGTAATCCTGCAAGGGAGAAAGGGACAGGCTGGAGGTCTTGAGGGATTGCAAGGCGTCCACCAGCGCAAACGCTCCCGGAATGGTAGTGCAGTAGGGCAGGTTTTGTGTCAGTGAAGCGCGGCGCATTGAGAAGGAATCTTTCACCGCCTGCTCACCGAAAGTAGTGTTAATCATAAAATCCACTTTACCGGCTTCGAGGGTTTCCACAATATGTGGCGAACCTTCCTTGACCTTGTTGATGTGAGCGACTTCCAGTCCAAGGTTTCTCAAATAATCTCCGGTGCCTCGGGTTGCCATGAGCTGATAACCCAGTTCCACCAGACTTTTCCCGATTTTTCCCACAGCCGATTTATCCCCCTCCTTGACACTGATAAAAACCATTCCTTGTGGGGGCAGTTTGATTCCAGTCGCTATTTGGGACTTGGCGAAGGCCCGGCCGAAACTGGTATCCAAACCCATCACCTCGCCGGTCGATTTCATTTCTGGGCCCAGAAGGATATCGACATCTGAAAATTTAATAAAAGGAAAAACCGATTCCTTGACGGCAATATGCGAAATCTCTCTTTCCTCGGTGAATCCCAACTCGCTGAGAGTTTTGCCAGCCATCACCTTGGCGGCCAGTTTGGCCAGCGGTACCCCGATGGCTTTGCTGACAAAGGGAATCGTCCGGGAGGCACGGGGATTGACCTCCAGAACAAATATCTCACCATCCCGGACGGCGAATTGAATATTGAGCAGGCCTATGACATTCAGTTCCCGGGCCAGCTCACGGGTTTGCTGTTTGATGTCATCCACTATAGCCAGGGGAATGGTGAAAGGAGGGAGAGAACAGGCGCTGTCGCCGGAATGGACTCCCGCTTCCTCGATGTGCTCCATGACGCCGCCAATGACCACCTGTTGTCCATCTGAAATGGCATCGACATCCAGTTCGGTAGCGTTGTCCAGAAAGTCATCGATCAAAACCGGATGCTCCGGCGAAGCTTTGACCGCGAATCGCATATAACGGTCCAGACTGTCCTGGTTATAAACGATTTCCATTGCGCGCCCTCCCAAAACGTAAGAAGGCCGCACCATCACGGGATACCCTATTTCCTCGGCGATAGTCCGGGCTTCTTCCAGTGAAGTGGCCGTACCGTTTTTGGGTTGCCGGATACCGAGTTTCTCCAGAACTTCCTTGAACCGTTTCCGGTCTTCCGCCCGGTCGATATTATCCGGGCTGGTCCCGATGATGGGAACGCCCGCCTGTTCCAACGCGATCGCCAAGCGTAACGGGGTTTGACCGCCAAACTGGACAATCACGCCATCCGGCTTTTCCTTCTGAACGATGTGCAGCACGTCTTCGTAAGTGAGCGGCTCAAAATAAAGTCGGTCGGAGGTGTCGTAATCGGTACTCACGGTTTCCGGGTTGCAGTTGACCATGATGGTCTCAAAATTTTCCTCCCGCAACGCGAAGGAAGCATGTACACAACAATAATCAAATTCGATTCCCTGGCCGATCCGGTTGGGTCCTCCGCCCAGGATCATTATTTTTTTCTTGTCCGAGGGATTGGCCTCGCACTCTTCTTCATAGGTAGAATACAAATAAGGAGTATGTGCTTCAAATTCCGCGCCGCAAGTGTCCACCCGCTTGAACACCGGAACGATGTTCGCAGATTGCCTTCTTGCGTTCACCTCGGTTTCTTTACAGTTTAAAAGCTTGGCGAGAAACAGATCGGAGTAACCCATTTGCTTGGCTTTACGCAGGTCGCCGTCCGACAATTTGTCCAGAAATCCGGTTTGGATGATTTCCCTTTCGAAGTCTACGATTTCTTTTATATTAAACAAAAACCAGGGGTCGACAGCAGTAATTTTATAAACTTCGTCCACTGAAAGCCCGCGCCGAAGTCCGGCGGCAATATGCCAAAGCCGGTCCCAATGGGGTAGCGCCAACATCTCCCGGAGTTTGTTCAAATCCGATTCGTTTTCGTGCAGAAGTTCCCCGCCGGATTCAAAGTTTTCTTCCAGTCCGGATATACCGATTTCCAGTGATCGCAAAGATTTCTGCAATGCTTCCTTAAATGTTCTGCCAATGGACATCACTTCGCCCACGGATTTCATTTGGGTCGTTAGCAGGGGAGGGGTCTTGAAAAATTTTTCAAACGTGAACCGGGGAATTTTCACCACGCAATAATCCAGCGTCGGTTCGAAGGACACGGGGGTGACTTGGGTGATGTCGTTGCGGATTTCATCCAGCGTATAACCGATAGCAAGCTTGGCGGCGATTTTGGCGATGGGAAAGCCCGTGGCTTTGGAAGCCAGGGCGGAACTCCGGGAAACCCGGGGATTCATTTCAATCACCATCATCTCGCCATTTTCGGGATTGATCGCGAACTGAATGTTGGAGCCTCCCGTTTCCACGCCGATTTCGCGAATGATATCGATTGCTGCGTTGCGCATGATCTGATATTCCTTGTCGGTCAGCGTTTGCGCCGGTGCTATGGTGATGCTGTCTCCGGTATGGATGCCCATGGGATCAAAGTTTTCGATAGAGCAGACAATGACCACGTTGTCCTTGATATCGCGCATCACTTCCAGCTCATATTCCTTCCATCCCAGCAACGATTTTTCGATCAATATCCGGCGCGTGGGGCTGGCGCTGAGCGCCCACTCCACCATCCTTTCAAAATCCGCCTCGCTGTAGGCGATGCCGCCGCCGGTGCCGCCTAAAGTGAAGGACGGCCGGATAATGGCGGGGAACTCGGTTGTCTTGACAATCTGCCAAGCCTGTTCCACCGAATCCGCGTAACCGCTGGGAGCGACTTGCAGGCCGATACGCGCCATCGCCTCGTTGAATTGTTGGCGGTCCTCTGCCTTGTGGATCGTATCCACATCGGCGCCGATCATTTCTACATTGTGCTTGGCCAGAACCCCCATCTCCGCGACGGCTAGTGCGGTATTCAAACCGGTTTGGCCGCCCATGGTCGGGAGCAGGGCATCGGGCTTTTCCTTTTCAATGATTTTGGCCACGACCTCCGGTGTGACGGGTTCGATGTACGTTTTATCCGCGAAATCCACATCCGTCATAATGGTGGCAGGATTGCTGTTCACCAGAATGACCTGGTATCCCTCTTCCTTCAGGGCTTTGCAGGCCTGGGTTCCCGAATAATCGAATTCGCAGGCCTGGCCGATAATGATCGGGCCAGCCCCGATGATCAATACTTTTTCAATGTCGGTTCGTTTGGGCATCAGTCTTGGTAAATGTCGCGGACATCGATTTGGCGGGAGCGTTCCCACTTCAGGCTCATGTAAGAAAGCTTCCGGATAAAGGTAAACCGGTTTTGCTTGTGTTCGCCTTCGATGATTTCCGTTCTCAGTTGGGCTAATTGGTTTTCAATATCGGAGATTTGCGATTCCAGCTGCACTTTCTGATTTTCCAGTCCCGCGATTTTCTCTTTGAGAGACTGAATCTTTTTTTCCTTGGTCGTGCCGGCAAGCTTTCCGTTTACTTTTTCAAGTTTAGTGGTGATTTTCTTAAGACTCTTTTGAGGGGAGACGATGGATTTTTGGAGACGCTTCTCTTTTGCGAGTGCTTCTCTTTCATTGGCCTTCAGGTTTTTAATCTTGGATAGGATAAACCCGACGGTAGGTTTCGGGTGATAACAAAAATTATCGGTAAAATAATATTGCCCTCTATAGGGAACGAGTCGCCCTTCAAAAAGATCGTCCAAATTGAAAAGAATGGATCCCATGTTTTCCAGAACCCGGTGTTTTTCGTTATCCATAATATCAATAACGACCACACAATCATTTTTGATTTTTTTCGCGATAAAAAGGCCATGAATACCTTGGAAGATTGCTTCCGCCAATTCCCTGCTTTCCGGAGTTAGGGATTGGTTTCGCAGATATTGTTGAAGGGGGGTTGACCTAGACTCCGGACAGATCCTGTCAAAGGTATACCATTCAAGAAAACATCCCATACGGGATTCAAAGGATTTATCGTCCTCGAAAATTTCTCCTGAAATCTTCTGATAATCCTTTTTGGCCTGAAATATTTCATCTTGAGGATGGCTCCGGGTGATTTCTTCTATTAGCTGGTTGATGTTTTCGCGAATCATCGATTTTCCTTCATCAGGGTGATAAAATTCTGGAATAGGTAGGAAGAGTCCTGAGGTCCCGGAGAGGCTTCCGGATGATATTGTACTGATGAAACAGGATACTTTTTATGACGAATGCCTTCGACGGTCTGGTCATTGAGGTTGATGCAGGTAACTTCCACGTCGTCGTTTCCGGTTTTGTTATCCACTGCAAAACCGTGATTCTGGGAAGTGATTTCCACTTTTCGCCTGTCCAGATCCATGACCGGCTGATTACTACCATGATGGCCAAACCGGAGTTTGTAAGTTGTGCCTCCCAGTGCCAGGTTCAGAATCTGGTGTCCCAGGCAAATACCGAAAATGGGAACTTTGCCGATCAGATCGCGCACGTTCTGGATGGCATAAGAAACCGCCGCCGGGTCACCCGGCCCATTGGATAAAAACACTCCGTCCGGCTTCATCTTCAACACGGTTTCTGCCGGGGTGGTGGCGGGAACGACTTTGACTTTACAACCGACCTGCGTCAGCCGGCGCAGGATATTGCGCTTGATCCCGAAATCATAAGCCACCACAAAAAAACTTTCCTTAAGTCCGTTGTGCGATAATTGTGAGTATCCTGTGTGGAGATTCCAATCTCCCTCATTCCATTCATAAGGTTCCTTACAGGTCACTTGTTGGACCAGATCCTGGCCCACCATGCTGGGGGATTTTTTGGCCTTTTGAATGAGGACGTCAGGATTGGACAGGTCATGGGAGATGACGGCCTGCTGGGCTCCCTTATCCCGTATATGCCGGGTCAGGGCACGGGTATCGATTCCCTGAAGGCCGACCACGCCGTGTTCTTTCAAAAATTCGTCCAGCGTTTCCCTGGACCTCCAATTACTTGGAATGCCGCTCAATTCTTTAATGATAAACGCGCTCAAATAGGGGTGGTTTGATTCAAAGTCCTCCGGGTTGATGCCGCAGTTCCCTATGAGCGGATAAGTCATCAGCACCATCTGGCCGCAATAGGAAGGATCGGTCAACACTTCCTGGTAGCCGTACATACTGGTGTTGAACACCACTTCCCCCTCGGCCTCTCCAATGGCTCCGAACAAGGTTCCCTTGAATGTTCTACCGTCCGCTAATGCGAGAATACCTTCCATAACGCTCAAAAATATCCTTAATTATTACATTCATAAATATAAGTTAACTAGTTAGAATATATAACTTTTCCTTTAGATATTGTGTGCCGGACCCGGCCCTTGACCGGCCACCCGTCGAAGGGTGAGTTTTTACTCTTTGATTTGAATTGGCTCACCTCGACCTTATATTCCTGGCCGGGATCAAAGATCACTACATCCGCCTGCTGGCCCACACCCAGTGTTCCCTGATCCAGCTTGAAAATTTCCGCCGGACGCGAGGCCAGTTTTTCGACCAATTGCGGAAGCGTCAGGATTTTTTCATCTACCAGGCGGAGGCTCAAGGGGAGGGCTGTTTCCAGCCCTACGATTCCGAAACAGGCGCTATGGTAATCCGCCTGCTTATCGGCCAAGTCGTGCGGTGCGTGGTCTGTGGCGATTATATCAATAGTTCCGTCCCTCAGTCCTTCTTTAATAGCGTCGATATCGCTTTGAGCTCTCAAGGGTGGACTCATTTTGGTATTGGTGTCGTAGCCCCGAACCGATTCGTCGGTCAAAATGAAATGGTGCGGAGCCACCTCACAGGTCACCGGCAATCCCTTTGCCTTCGCCCGGCGGACCAGTTCCACCGCCTCCCCGCTACTGATATGGGCCACGTGCAGACGGCCGCCGGTTTTTTCCAGGAGGGCGATGTCCCGGTATACCATGATGTCTTCCGCCTCGGTCGGCATTCCCTTCAAGCCAAGTTCGGTGGACACATGGCCTTCATTCATGCATCCGTCTTTAGTCAGGTCCAGGATTTCACTGTGTTGAATCAAAGGCAGGTCGAACATCCGGCTGTACTCGAAAGCCCGGCGCATGACTTCGTTACTCATAACCGGCCGGCCGTCGTCGGAAAAGGCGATGACGCCTGCTTCTTTCAAATCCCCCATGTCGGACAGGGTTTCGCCTTTAAGGCCTTTGGTGATCGCTCCAATGGCAAGTGCCTGGATCTTGCCATGCGCCTTGGCCTGGGAGATCATGAGTTCGGTGACCGAGCGGTTATCATTGACCGGATTGGTGTTGGGCATCATGGCGACGGTGGTGAATCCCCCGGCGGCGGCAGATTCGCATCCGCTCTCGATGGTTTCCTTGTACTCGAAACCGGGTTCCCGGAAGTG
>JAUVMD010000257.1 GCA_030600405.1 Nitrospirota bacterium | reverse complement strand
GGAAAGGCCGAGCGGAAAACCGCACAGTCGCTTCACGAGGCGTTACAGCAGGCTCAGCAACTGGTCGCGCAAGGAGAATCTTCTGTCGCAACCATTCGCTCGCGAATGCGGAATATTATTGAACGGGAAGGCCAGGCACAGGTGGATTACATTTCGGTGTGCGATCCGAAGCGCTTTGAGGAATTGGAGGAAATCCGTGGGAAAGCGATGATTGCCTTGGCCGTTCATGTCGGGAAAGCCCGGCTCATTGACAACTGTTTAATCGAGAGAATCTGATGCAAAAAATCATGCTGACAGCCAAATTACACCGGGCTACGGTAACGGACCGGAATATTGAATATGAAGGCAGTATTCAAATCGATGAGGCTCTGATGGAGGAGGTCGGGATTTCGTCTTATGAGCAGGTGCATATTTATGACATCAATAATGGTAACCGATTGATTACTTATGTCATACCTGGCAAGCGCGGGAGCGGGATATTCTCCGTCAACGGCGCCGCGGCCCGCCTGGTGGAGAGAAAGGATCGCATCATCATCGTCGCTTATGGTATGATCGATACAGACAAAGTGGAAAATTATCAGCCCCGAGTACTTCTGTTGGACGAAAGCAACAAAATCATCGAACGGCAGGGAGCTTTGGCCTTCACCTCACAAGCATTGTTATAATGGATATCTTCTGGTTGGCGTATACAGCATTCGTGTTATGGATGTGCATGGATTGCTTCAATCGAAAAGAGCACTTCATCTGGATCATCATTATTGTTTTTCTGATTCCGGTCGGGCCTTTTGCCTATTTTTTTGCAGTGAAAAACCGGTCGAGCGGCGGGCCGACTTTACAACCCATCAAGCTATTCAGCGTCGGTCCGGCACGCGAAATCGAAACCGAAGAAACCCTGCAACTCAAAGAATTGATCACCAAATTTCATAAAGCCTACCACTACGAGAAACTGGGGCAAATTTATCTGGAGCAAAAAAAATACGAGGCAGCGGTTTCCCAGTTTGAAGAAGCTATCAAAAAAGATCCGGAACTGAACGAGGCACGGTACGGTCTGGGAAAAACTCTGCATGGCATGGGTCAGCCCGCTGAAGCCGCCAAAGTTCTTGAAGAGCTGATCAAAATTGACAAAAAATACGATTATGGCAACGCTATTTTCGGATTGGCCGAATGTTACCGGCTCTCCGGTCAGGAAGACAAGGCTTTGGAAACTTATGAGGCTGTTATCAACTCATTTCATTTTTTCAAAGCGTATTACCACTACGCCCGGCTTTTGGATAAAAAAGGTAAAAAGAAGGAAGCCATCGATTACATGAAAAGTATTATCGGGTCTTCGAAGGATCTTCCGGAATACAAGCTGGAAAAGGAAAGGCACTGGATTGACGAAGCTTATAAATATTTAAGAAAGAATGGCATCGAATTGGCCTGAACCGTTATCTAAATATATCCCCTATCCTATAAACCCTGCAGAATATCCCTTTACTCCATAGCTTTTTTACACGGATCGATGAGGGACATTCCCCCTTTTTAAAAAAAATACCCTTTTTGGGTTGATTTTTTTCATGTAAAATATATTTTTGAACGTATAAAGATCGTTTTTCTTTTTTTTTAATCCATTGATGTAATATAATTTTCCGCTATTTATTTGTAACGAGGGAGGGGAAAGCCCAATAGAGTATGACAAC
Organism: Nitrospirota bacterium; assembly: GCA_030600405.1. Classification (GTDB taxonomy): domain Bacteria; phylum Nitrospinota; class Nitrospinia; order Nitrospinales; family Nitrospinaceae; genus SZUA-226. The sequence continues at coordinate 1,644 of JAUVMD010000257.1, read as the reverse complement.
ATTATCTGAAAATATGAAAACCATTCGTAAAAGCCTGAATTGTACCCAAATGGCTATCGCCAAAGTTCTTGACATCGGATTTCGGACGTACGTCCGCTACGAAGCCGGTGAGCGGGATGCGCCGGTGGCCGTGCTGGTAAAGTTCGCCCGGCTTGGTACCATTTCACTGGACCGTCTGCTGACCACCAAGCTGAAGCCGTCCGACCTCGAAATGCCCGACCTGGATCCACCTGTGGGAAGGCTCAGCCAGGTAGACGTCATCAGCGGTTCACTCAGAGAAGGCCGTCTGGTCTTCAAGGGCATTCGCGGGGATTATTATGTCGCCATGACACAGGATGAAAAAAAGCTGTTGAATCATTTCCGGAAAATGAATCCGAAATCCCAGGATAAATGCCTGCTGGATATGGAATGGTCCTTAAAAAAGAATAAAGGCCGGGCCGCTACGGTAACAGGAAGGAAAAAGATCTCTAGAAAAGTCGAAAAGAGCCGGAATGCCAGCAAGCTGAAAAAAATGGCCAAGACCATCAAAAAAATCACCCTCAAGGGCTGAAGACCGTTCCTTCTTCAGCCGGATGAAGGCACTTCTGAAACAGTGCTCTTCGTTTCTTAAATTCTCTGGAATTTTCTAAGGATATCATTCATTTCAAACAACAGCGCGATGGGTCGGCCGTGAGGGCAGGTATAGGGCATCTGGGTTTGCTCTAAATCGTGCATCAGTTTGCGAATCTGGTCCAGCTCCATAGGATGATTCACCTTGATGGCATTTCGGCAGGACATCATGATTATAATATCCTCCATCTTATTCTGGAGGGTGTGGTCCTTCTCCTCCCGGATCAGCCGTCCCGCCACTTCCCTGACAATACTTTCCTGATCGTGATTTTTCAAAACAGCCGGCACCGAACGTAGCAGGAATCCATCTTTACCGAACGGTTCCAAATGCATCCCCAATTCCCTGAGCGATTCCAGATGTTCCGACAAAGCCTGCGCCTCCGCCGGGGGAAGTTCTACCGCCAGAGGAAACAGCATATCCTGCACCTCCACCTTTTTGTTTTCGGCCGCTTCCCGGAACCGCTCATATAACACACGCTCGTGGGCAATATGCTGGTCCACCACTAAAACGCCTTTCGGACCCTGCATCAAAATAAACGAGTTATTCAACTGCCCCACCGGCTCGAACTCAGAAAAAACCAGGTCGGATATCGGCTTGGGCTTTTGTCCGAAGAATTCGATCTGCCGGGGGTCCGCCTCAACGCCTCTCATCCGGTCTGCCGGAGGAACCATACGGTACAACGCCTCCAGCCCCCGGCTCCAGTCCCCTCTCCCAGGTTCCGGCTGGGAAGATCCAAAAACCGGATCCTTCGAGGGTACCGATGCCGACGGGTGGCCGGGCACCTCATAGGAAGGTTTTGATTCACGGCCCTGCCCTGGTGCCGAACTTTCACCCGGTATGGTGAAAGATTTTTCGTTTTGCTGCAGGGCATCCTGGACCGCGTGGCTGACAAACCGGTACACATCCTGCTGAAACGCAAACCGGACTTCCGCCTTCGCGGGATGAACGTTTACATCCAGCAGACCGGGGTCCATCGTCATGAACAAAAACAGGACGGGATGCTGGCCTCTCGGTAGAAGATGACTGTACCCCCG
>JAUVMD010000144.1 GCA_030600405.1 Nitrospirota bacterium | reverse complement strand
GGTCGCAATGAACCGAAGTGGGGACTGCGACCTGGGGCAGTTTGGCGGACATGAACTGCAAAATAGCCATTTGCGCGGTAGCGTCCTGCATAGCTACCCGGTCCGCATTTAAATAGATGTCGGATTTTCCCCGTTCCAGTTTGGAAAAGTCGGTATCGGCATCCATGTGCGAATAAAGAATTTTCTCCACGATGGTTAATTTCCGGCCCAGGTTACTGCGGGCGGCGCTCAGGGATTTCTCCATGGATTGAAACAATTTTTCAATGGGCGCTGGATCCAATAACATTGGACACTCTCCTTACATGATTAGAATTTTTGTTGATATAATGGCCCCCAATCACTGGAAACCGAACACGGGTTGGGGAAAGTTGGGTTATCAAGTCAGTTTTGAAAGGCCTGATTTTGCCATGAAACTATTGAAAATTCAATCCTTTTAAAGACAGGAATTTTCCTTCGATATCTTGTATAACTATAATTATTCTAATTAGTTAATAGTAATTTATTAAAGTAGATTATGAGTTCTGTTTTTGATTCGTCCCAATTCAATGCCAGCCTGTTTTTCCCCCGGCCCGACCGATTGGCGCCGCCGGAAGGTGCGGATGAAATTTATGTGGAGGTGGAACCGGAGGTTAAAGTCCATATTCGACGTTATCCTTCACCCGGTGCCCGGTTCAGCTTGTTATATTTTCACGGCAATGGAGAGATTGCCTCGGATTACGATGAGTTGTCCAAGGCTTTTGCCTATCTGGGTGGGGAGTTTGTTGTCTGCGATTACCGGGGATATGGACGGAGCGACGGTCAACCGACATTAAGGACAGTTCTCCAGGACGCCCACAAGGTTTATCAATCCTTGAAAAAAGGTGGAAAGTTGCAAAATAAACTATGCATCATGGGCCGATCTTTGGGAAGCGCCCCGGCGATCGAGTTGTGTTCGCACTATCCGGAGATCGATTGTTGTATCATCGAGAGTGGCTATGCCGACCCCGTCCCTCTGGTAGAACGGCGGGGATTGCGAATCGACAACACCACGCCGGAGGAAAATGCCCTGTTCAACAATAGTCAAAAAATCAAAAAAGTGACCTGTCCTTTGCTCATCATGCACGGTCAGGATGATATATTGATCTATCCCCATGAGGCGGAACTGAATTTTCAGCAGGCCGGGTCGGAATCCAAGATCTTGCAGATACTGGAAGGGGTAGGGCACAATGACATTCTAATGGCCCCGGACAACGGTTATTTTAACTGCCTGCAACGGTTTTTTGATAAAGTGCTGAATTAGGTAAAATGAAGATGAGAAGAGGTGAGAATTCTTCCGTTACAAATAGTTTGGAGACCTGATGACCAATAAGTTTTACAACATTGAAGGGATCATTCGAAACGGTTTTAAATTGAGCCGGAATTATGAAACCTTGGATTTCAACTTTACTAAACTGGGAGATGCGGGAGTCGCCGCCCTGGCAAAATCCAGGTCCGTCCGTCGGTTGAGACGGCTTATCATTCCCGTGCAAAAACTGGGGCCGGAAAGCGCGAAGTCCATTGCCGAGTCGGAAAATCTGTCGAATCTCCAGTACCTCAAGTTGTATAGAAATAAAATCGGCGATGAGGGAGTTGGTTTTTTTTCTGATTCGAAAAATCTCTCGAAGCTGAAATCGTTGCGCTTGGCCTGGAATGAAATTTCCCATAAGGGCGCGCAACATATTGCGGACTCCGGAAATTATCAGTCCCTGACCAGTCTGGTACTTTCTCAAAACAAGCTGGGCGATGAAGGGGTCAAGGCTCTCGCCCAAAGTAAAAGCCTGCCCAGTCTGGAATTACTGGACCTCAAAAAAAACGGCATCACCGACGAGGGAGCACTGGCGTTGGCGAAGAGCCCGAACTTCGTCAACCTGCAAAGTATTGACCTGACTGAGAATCAATTGACCGAGAAGGGTAAGGAAGCGGTCGCCGGATTCCTGATTCATAACCTGATCCGCAAACGCTTGAGTGAAGACGGCGAAGTGCTGGATCTCAGCAAGCTGAACCTCGGCGACATGCAGGTAAAAATTATATCCGAATATGAGGAATTAAAGGATCTTAAAAAATTATATCTGGAACTCAATTATATTTCCTCTATCGGTACTGGATATCTTGCCGGATCATCGCATGTGAAAAACCTGACCCTGCTTTCTCTGGACCGCAACCAGATCGGCGATGAAGGGATTAAATTGATCGTTCAATCAGACAATTTTGCCAATCTGGAAACGCTCATGGTCGAAAACAATGAAATCACCAATGAGGGTTTGCAGGCCGTTGCGGAATCGGAACTGATGTCCAATCTGGTTAGGTTATATATCGAGGGCAACCCGTATGACGATGAGGGTTGGGAGGCTTTAAGGGATTCGGAGTTTCTCCAGGACTTGGAATACCCTGTTTTCGACCGAGACGAAGAGGAAGAAGACGAGGAAGAGGAAGAAGAGGAAGAATTCGAAGATATCGAGGAAGAGGAAGAAGAGGAAGAAGAGGAAATCATCGAGGACGACGAATACACTCAGTAGAAGTTTTTCTGCTTCTTTCCAAGAACACCTACCACGAAGTCATCCACAGTTCTTTCGAAGGCCGCATTTTAAATATTTCCCCCACCCGTTTGGCAAATTCCTCCGGATTGTACGATTTGTTGTAATCGTTGGCTTCGTAGCGGAAGGGATTCCAGGAGAGAACCAGCCGCTCGATGAACATTTCATCCAAGGATACATGGGTTATTTTTTTGATGATCCCGGTATCGGAGTCCACCAGAATGGCCGCCATCGAGCATTTCTCCTTGGCATAGAGCGCTTCGCAGAATCCCGGAGCCTCCTTTTCCATCTGGGAGGGATTGCAGGGGGCCTCCATAATCCAATCCTCGCTCCCAATGGCGAAAATAGGGATGGAGGGGAACTCAGATTCTGACACCAGTTTGGCCCGCCATTTGCCTCCCCAAGCCTCCATTTGCTGGTTGGAGGGGCTGGGGATCGCCCCAATCAACAACATGTCGCCATTGGGAGCGAGGGACAACCCGCCGCCAGTACCCTCCACTTTCACAGGGCATTCCTTTCCTTCTTCAAACGCAATATTATGTTCCGTCATGATTCCTAATCCAAAAGGTGGTTTCGTTTTAGGGGTATGTAGCCCGCTATTGTCTAAAAAGCCCATCTCTTCTGTCAATACTTTAATACATGCCCCGGAAATGGCCTTGAGATCAGGTTTCGCTTCGGTTATGCTAGCGCGTCTTCTCGGGGGAGAAACCATATAAACATAAAAAGAGAGCCATGAAAACCACATTAATCGGCCACGCCTGTATTTTGTTTGAGTCCCGGGAAACGACCCTGTTGTCGGACCCTTGTCTGTTCAGCCTGCATTTCGAAGAGCTTAATTATTACTTTCCGAGTGTGGAAATTAACCGGAACAAATTCCCCCGGCCGGATGCCGTTTATCTGTCCCACCGCCATCAGGACCATTTCGACATCCACACCCTGGCATATTTACCTAAAGATCTGAAGATTCTGTGCCCAGACGACCCTCTTATCCTGGAATGTTTGAAGGAGTTGGAATACACCGATGTGACGGTGGTGAAGGATTTCGAAGCGATCCAAGTCAAAAATCTGACCTTGATACCTACGCCTTCGCTCACCCAGGATTATTATCCGGAGCACGGGTTGATCATTCAGGATGGGGAGGTCAATGTCTGGAACCAGGTGGACACGATTGTTTCTCCTGAGATTATAAAATACATTCATCGAATTTGCGGTCAGGTGGATTTTGCCCATGTCCGCTTCGAGCCGTTATTGGAGCAGAATTTTATCTACAATAAGGATTCCGTTCTGCCGTTCGATGAATACAGTTCCTTTCTCAAAGTGGCCGGCACCTTGTCTCCGAAATTCGCAGTTCCCGGTTCAGCGGGCGAGCATTTTTACGACCGCGCAGAGTTTCTCAATCATTTTGTGTTTCCGGCTACGCAGGAGCAGTTCATCAAAGATTTGGAAGCGTTCTCACCCGAGATTCGCTCCAGCACATTTTATCCCGGTGACGTGGCTGAAATCAGTTCTGAGGGAGCCAAGATTCACAGCCAACAAACCGACCTTGTTACCCGTCAGGAAGATGATATTTTCCGGACCGCCTTCAACCCGTTATATGAAGTGCCCCGCATACGCACCCTGACGGAGGACCCGGAGCAACGGACAATAGAAAAAGAGGCGGTGATCCGCTTCATTGAAGACGGCGTCTTTTTGAACAAATTGACCCAATCCGAAGTGATGGCGGCCTATCAGCATTGGGGCATCGGCTATCGTCTGGAACTGTTCGATGAGGATAACTCGGATATATGGAGTATCGATTTCAGCAAAGACCCGGCATTTCAGAAGGGATATTTTGGGACGGTCAATCTTTATGAGGGGATCGGTTATTCAGAATTCTATAGGCTGATTCAGGGCGAAACCAACTGGGATTTTGTCGGGGCTTCGGGGCAGTACCGGACCTTTCACAATATTTACCGGGTGGACCGGGGAAATTTTGAGTCCTATCCCCAGGAGAAAAAGTTTCCGCAACCGTTAACGGAAGTGTTCCCGAGGAACCGGGAAATGGACCGCGAAAAATACCTGAAGGACGTCCGTCGCTGGAAAGGGCTATTTGTTGAGGCAGGCCCGGCCAAAATGATTGATAATAATTGACAGGTCTCGTTGAACTCAGTAAACTTCAATACTTACACCGAATAATCAAATAAGGCGGTATAGCTCAGCTGGTTAGAGCGCACGGCTCATATCCGTGGTGTCCGGGGTTCAAGTCCCTGTACCGCCACCATTTCCAGGACTTGGATTTTTCGATCCAAGTCCTTTTTT
>JAUVMD010000253.1 GCA_030600405.1 Nitrospirota bacterium | reverse complement strand
GGCGTCGAGGACGATGCCCTGGGCGTTGATGCCGCTGGCGCGTTCGCTCAGCAGAAACACCGCCGTGTTGGCCACCTCCTGGGTGGTCAATGCCTGTTTGCGCAGGGTCGACTGTTCGGCGTGCAGGTAGGAATCGATATAACCGGGGATACCCGCCGAGGCGGATGATTTCAACAAACCCGCTTTGACGGAATTGAACCGCACCTGCGAAAAGGCGCTGAACGATTTGGCGAGAAAGCAGAGTGAGGAATCCAGCGCGGCCTTGGCCGGGCCCATGTACCCGTAATTCTCCGCCGCCATGCGCGTCGTGGAAATGGAGATGGTCACCACCGAGGCGTTGGGACCGAACAGGTCCTTGAGCGCATTGGCCAGGTTGATGAGCGAGTAACAGGAAATGTCCACGCACTGCAGGAAGTCTTTCTTCGACGTTTCGTGAAAGGGTTTCATGCCCTCCTCAAAATTGGCGAAGGCAATGGAATGTACTAGACCGTGCAGAGCATCGGTCTTTGCGGACACTTCCTTTTTCAGGCGGGCGATGTCCCTGTCCCGTTCCACGTCGCAGACAAACGTTCGGGCCGGGTCAATGAGTTTGGCGACGCTGGCTTTGCGTTCTTCGGAACGCACGCTGTATAGGACGTTGGCGTTTTCGGCTTCAAGGGTTTTGCCGATATGATACGCGACGCTTTTTTTATTGGCGACACCGGTCACCAGAATGGTTTTGTTTTCCAGCCCGAGGAAGCTCATAGCTTCTCCTCCATGAGCATGACCGTGAACTCCACCGTCACCGCTGTTTGGCCGTCCACCTGCACTTTGCCTTTCATATAATGCGCCGGACCGATGTTTTCCATATAGTCCGCCCGGATCTCCAAAACACTCCCGGGATATACGGGATTTTTAAATTTGACGTTTTGAATTCGAGACATGACGGGAACCTGGCCTGTGAGGGTCGGATATTTTTTCGACATCAAAATTGCGCCGGCCTGGAACACGCATTCGCAAACCAACACCCCCGGCATAATTGGGTGAGCGGGATAATGCCCCTTAAAAAACGGTTCCTCCGGGTCAATGCGCTTGCGTGTGACAATATGATCATCGGCTTGCTCGATAATTTCGTCGACAAACAGAAAAGGAGGACGATGGGGTATGGCGTTCAGAATGTCTTCCTGCATTATAATCCGCCTGTAATCTCCAAAACAGCACCGTTGACGTAGGCGGAATCCCGGTCCGACAGAAACAGCACGGCTCGTGCCACTTCCTGCACAGTGCCGAAGCGTTTCATGGGAACCTGACCCAGATATTTTTTCTTCTGATCCTCTGGAAGATCAGCGATGAAATCGGTATCGATAAATCCGGGCGACACACAATTCACCGTGATATTCCGGCTGGCCACTTCCTTGGACAAGGACCGGGTAAACGCCACCTGCCCCGCCTTGCTGGCGGCATAATTGGCCTGCCCCGCGAACCCGTACCGGCCGATGGGAGAAGTGATATTAACAATCCTCCCATACTTTTGCCGCATCAGAAGTTGCACCGCTAATTTGCTCATATGGTACGTTCCTGTCAGGTTGGTATGGATGACATCATCCCAATCCTCGACCGGCATCATCCCGACCACTGAGTCGCGCCGTATCCCGGAGTTATTCACGAGAATCTCAAACTGTTTGAAATTTTCCTCCACATACTTGAAAAATGCAATGACATCGTCATGGTTGGAAACGTCAAATTGCCTGAGGTGGAGCCGGTCCTTGTATTTTGCGTTGGCGTTTTGGAATTCCTGTGCGGCGGAGGCATCGGAACGGTAAGTGGCAATCACCTGAGCGCCTGCGACAAGAAACGCTTCGGCCACACCCCGGCCGATTCCGCGCGTACCGCCGGTCACAATAACAGTTTGATCTTTAAAATCGAAATTCACGATAGATGGATTGGAATGAAGAAGGAAAGAGACAACAAAAACTTAACTTGTTGGACGGATTTTCCGTTGCCGAAATTTATACGCTGACGGTTTCCAGTTCCGGTTGGGGTTTGGACACCGCGTGTAAGAATTTATCCACCTCGTTGGCCACAATCACCCCGTAATTGGCCGCGCCCAACCAACCGGACATGATAATCCCCACTGACCCGGCATGGAACAATCCCGCAATCTGCTTGGGAAGGTCTTTACTGATCGCGAGCCCTTCAAATTTGGTCCCGAAAGACACGCCGCCCGGATGCGCGGTATAACGTTTGAAGGTCAGCGGAGTGGAAGCTTCCAGATGATCTATTTTTTTGCGAACATCGGGAACGTATTTTTCCAGAGCGTCCAGCGTCCGCTCGATTAAGTGTTTCTTTTTCTTCTCGTATTCCTCTCGGGTCAAATGGGCCCAGTCCTTGAACCGCGCGTTGGTCGACGCCACAATGGAGTACATGTTCAAACCCGGCCGGGTTTCCGGATAATAAAAACTGAACGTCCGGCTGGTGGTTTCCGGTTCCAGGAGAGATTCTGAACTGAATTCCTTTTCCTGGGAAGTGAACAGCAGGTCTCCAACGTTATCGATCTTCTCGCCCCTTTTAATGCCCATATACACTTGGCAACTACTGTCGCTCAACCGGACTTTTTTAACCTCATCAAGAAATTCCTGGGTGAAATGTTCGTCCCCGGTCAATTTGTGGACGGTACTTAAAATATTGGAATTGGATAAAACCGTTTTGGAGGAAATCAACCGTCCGTGAACCTCCACACCCCGCACGGTTTTATCATCATCCACCACGACGCGGTCGACCATGCAATGGGTGCGAATATCCACACCGTTTTTCAGCAGTTCCTTTTTCATCTTTTTGATCAACTCGTTGGTGCCGCCTTTAAAGGTGTACACCCCTTTGTCCATGAAGTTGGCAAACACGATCCCGTAGGTGATCGCCGGATCATCCAGGGTGGAGCCGTTGGCGTAGGTGATGGGTTCCATCAACAGGCGGTGGACATCCGTCCGGCCGGGAAAAAACTTTTCGAACAATTCGCGGGTGGTCATCGACAAGTCGTCGTAAAAATTCATCGCCCGCACGGCTTTGAAAAAATCGTCGACGGTTTCCTTGACGATTCCGAACTGGTCCTTCATCAGAAGGGTAAAATCGTTTTTATCGAAATTGGTCCAGAAGGAGAATTGAGGGTTGTCGAAGCGGATATTCTTGAGGCGAACGATGGAATCGGCGATTTCCTGGGTCCAGTATTTCCGGCAGGTTTTGATCATGCCAGTCGGGAAGCCGTGCAGGGAAATATCCAGAATATGGCCACCCTTGCGCTTGAACCAAGTGGCCAGTCCACCCAGATTATAGTGATGCTCGAGGATGAGGACCTTATGCCCCAATTTGGCCAGCTTGTTGGCAGCGGTCAAACCCGCCAGGCCACTGCCG
>JAUVMD010000307.1 GCA_030600405.1 Nitrospirota bacterium | reverse complement strand
GGAAGGGTTGGCGCGGAGGGTAGGGGGTACAATAACCGTTATTTAGGTGCTTTGGCCACGTACTTCATTTGCAGTTCGTAGATCAACTGCTCCATCAGTTTGGTTTCATCCGCATCAAGATTATTTTTGGTTTTTTCCTTGAGCATGGTGAGGATGTCAATGGTCTGCTTGACGGCCGGCAGGTTTTCCTCTTTTTTCCCGGTTGTGGGATCAGGGATGTCTCCCAGGTGGTAAAACGCGGATGAGGTCAGGGACAAAACGAAAGTGGAAAAGTTGAGCTCAAAAGCCTGGCCCTCGGTTTGGGGCGGCGGCTCAGCCTTTGTGGCCGGCTCCTTTTTTTGAGATTCATCGGAAGCCTTGGCTTCCTCTTCGGACTGTTTGGACGAACGCTTGTCTTTGATGGTAAAGCCGGGTCCTTCCACGTCGCTCATGATCCTGTCTCCTGAGGTTACGTGTTTTCCTATAGATAGCGGCAATCATAGCAGTTTGGTTGTGCGTTGTCAAAATGGGGTATAAGTTGTTGCCCTAACGGGGTTTTGTTATGATAGACCTATGATTTTTAAGCTTCCAGTGGGTTTTATTCTATTAATTCTCCTCCCGGGATGCACCACTCTATCCATCCGTATGGCCACCCCCATGGTCGAAAGCCAGTATGCTTCTATCAATGAAGAAACCGATCCTGTGTTGGCGGAGCAGGCCATCCCGGCCAGCCTGAAAATGCTCGAAGGCCTGCTGAGGGAGGATTCGGGAAATGAAACTTTATTAAAAAATCTTGCGCAAGGGTTTTGCGGGTATGCGTTCAGTTTTGTGGAGGACACCGATCCAGAACGCGCCTCGCGCTTGTATCTCAGGGGCCGCGGTTATGCCGAGCAATTGCTGGTGGCCGCCGGGGCGCCGGAAAATCTGACCGGGCAGAACCCCGCGCAATTTAAAGAAGCTATAAAGACCTTGGACGCGGATCATTTGCCTGGATTGTACTGGATGGGGCAGTGCTGGGCGGGTTGGCTGATGCTCAATCTGGATGATCTCCAGGCCTTTGTCGCCATCTCCAAGATAGAAGCAACTTTACAAAGGGCATTGGAATTGGACGAGTCCTATCACTATGCCGGACCGCATCTGTTGTTGGGCGCGTTTTACGGCGGCCGGTCCAAAATACTGGGCGGAAACCCGGACAAGGCCCGCGGCCATTTCGATAAATGCCTCGAACTCACCCGGCATAAATTTCTGATGGCAAAGGTGATTTATGCCAAAACCTACGCGGTTCAAATGCAGGACCGGGATTTATTCAAAAAACTTTTAAACGCCGTTCTCGACGCCCGGTCGGATATCCTGCCCGAACAACAACTGGCCAATGCCGTGGCGAAACAGAAAGCCCAAAAACTTTTGGAGTCCGCAGATGATTTATTTTAAGCGCAATCAAACTTCTCGTTTCAATTGGCGGGAAACTAAAAAGCGACTGCTTCGACCCGCCACCTTGGGGTGCATCGTGTGTGGCATTCTGGCATCCCTGTTATTGGCGCTGGTTCTGATTTTCGGACAGGCCCCGGAAGCGATAGCCGCCCAAAAAACCCGCATCAAGTTTTCCACCCTGGCTCCGGAGGGTTCTTCTTGGATGAAGGTGATGCGACTATTGGAAAAGGAATTGGAAAGCGTAACTGGCGGCGAAGTGGGATTCAAATTTTATCCCGGCGGGGTATCGGGAGACGAGATTGACGTGATCCGCAAAATGCACATCGGGCAGGTGCATGCGGCTGGGTTTACCGGCGTCGGTCTGGGGCAGATTCTGCCGGAAGTGCGGGTGCTGGATTTGCCGTTTCTCTTTCGCAACGACAAGGAAATCGAAACCATCTATGAAAAAATGAACGACTATTTCACAGTTCGCTTCGAGGAGAAAGGTTACATTCTGCTCGGCTGGGTTCCGGTGGGATGGATTCATTTCTTTTCCAAGGAACCGGTTTCCTCCGTTGCCAGCCTGCGCCCCAAAAAAGCCTGGATGTGGGAAGGCGATCCACTGGTGCAGGCCACCTACAGTGGGCTGGGGGTCAGCCCGCATCCGCTTTCGGTCACCGACGTCCTGCTGTCTCTGCAGACCGGGATGGTCGATACGGTCTACGCCTCACCCATGGGCGCGTTGGCTCTGCAGTGGTTCACCAAGGTGAACTATATGTCCGAACTGCGCATGGCCAACGCGACCGGCGGTGTGTTGATAACGAAGCGCGCGTTCAACCGCTTGCCGGACAAACATAAAAACGCCGTCCGGGAAGTCAGTAAACGTTATCTGAAAAAACTGGTACAGAAAATCCAGGAAGACAACAACCAGTCCATCACCATCATGAAACAGAACGGATTGAAGATAACGCCGCTGCCCAACGGCCGTGAACTGGAAAAATTTTATGCCGTGGGGAGAGAGGTTCAAAATAAAATGAACGGCAAGCTGTTCGGCCAGGCCGTCCTCGATCAAGTCATGGCCCACCTCAAGGAAGTCCGGTAGTCCGTACCTTCCCATCCAACCGCGTTTCAGTTTAGACGTTGTGGGTCAATTGGGCTTCCGCCCAGCGCGCCAGTTGTTCCCGTCCGATTTTGGCGTTGTGGCGGATGTCCACCGGAAAAGAAGAGTGATACAGCACCCGCCGGATCGGTTGGGTGATGGTGTGCAACGCGCCTAGCGTTAACAATTCTTCGGTGACAGCTTCCTCATTAATATCACCTTCCGCTTCAATCACGATCACCGGAGTCTGGTTGCCTATGGGACCCACTCCCACCAGCGCCGACCGTTTTACTTTTTCATGCGTGTTGAAAATCGCTTCGCAGGGAATGGTGAATAGG
>JAUVMD010000287.1 GCA_030600405.1 Nitrospirota bacterium | reverse complement strand
TTTCGATAATTCCGTGGGTACCTTACACAAGGCCACCCCGGTATTCAAGGTCGGAGAGAATGTACCGCTGGTCACCTCGCCCACCGGGGTTCCCTCATTCAAAACCTTGTAATGGGAACGGGGCACGCCGCGGTCAATCAATTTGACTCCCACCAACTTCTGCGACAACCCTTTATCTTTTTGATATTTAAGAGATCCCTGACCCGCAAAAGGGTCGGTTTTCTTGAGTTTGATGACCCAGCCCAAACCTGCTTCCAGAGGCGAATGGTCGGCATCGATCTCCTGCCCGTAAAGCGCGTAGCCCATTTCCAGCCGTAGGGTATCGCGCGCACCCAGGCCGATAGGCTGCAAATTAAATTCCTTTCCCGTCTCCAACAATGATTCAAACACCGGAACCGCTGAACCTGCATCCAGGTAAATTTCGAATCCGTCTTCGCCGGTGTAACCGGTGCGGGCGATGATGGTTTCGATGTCACTCACCCGGCCTTTCTGGAATCGGTAGTAACCCAGATCGCCCAGCGAAACATCGGTCAGCTTCTGAAGCAGGGATTCGGCACGCGGACCCTGAATCGCCAGCTGGGCGGTGCGGTCGCTGATGTTATCCACCTGCACGTCAAATTCTCCGGCGAGGCCACCGGCCCACTCAAAATCCTTGTCCGTATTAGAAGCGTTGACACACAGGAAATAATGATCCTCCTCGAACCGGTGCACCAGCAAATCGTCCACCACGCCTCCATTCTCATAACACATCAGCGAATACAGGATGCCGCCGTCGTCCAACTTGTCCATGTCGTTGGTCAGCAATTTCTGAAGAAACGGTTTGGCTTCACGGCCACGGACGTCAATTTCCCCCATATGGCTGACATCGAACACCCCCACCCCTTCGCGCACCGCCCGGTGTTCCTGGATGACCCCGGTATACTGGATGGGCATGTGCCACCCGGCGAAGGGCACCATCTTCCCGTTTAGTTTTTTATGAACTTCAAACAAGGATGTAGTTTTTAAGGGTGTGTTGGCGGACATGAAATGAAGGGTTCCCGGTGGAGCGGTTACAGATGAATACTGTGTATAATCAAATTCCCGGGGGAGATCAAGGCCCAAAATCGTTCTCCGGCAAAAAACCGCCTTGATTTATAGGCCCTTTTGGGAATTACCCCCATCGCGCATTTTAATAATTATTTCCGCCTTTAATATAATATAATTAGTAGTTTCTCATGAAAGAATCCAGCAGGAGCGTGGCCATGGAATTCAAACAATACGATGCTCTATTGGTCGCTGGGGAAGGTAAAGACAGCTACAAGGTGTACCATCAGCACAAAGCCTTCCTGCCGATCGAGGGGAAATCTGTTATCAGCTACGTAATTGAAGCGTTGCAGGGGGCAGAGTCCGTCCGTAGCATCACCATCACAGGCCCGCGCGATGCCCTTTTGAAACACTTGGATGCAGACGGCATTAACAGGATAAGCCCAAAACCCATCCATATCCTGGAGCAAAAGCGGAATCTCTATGAAAACGTCTGGCACAGCTTTTTACATACCCTGCCGGAAGAGATCCCGGAAAACGAACTGGAGAATTCTCCCTACCGGGACCGGGCGGTTCTGGTGGTTCCTTGCGATTCAGCATTGATCACGTCGCACGAAATCGATTATTTCATTCAAAATAGCGATCTGGAAAGATATGACCTGATCACAGGATTAGCTCCAGAGAAAAACCTGATGCCGTTTTATCCCGAACCGGGGAAGCCGGGGGTCCAAATGGCCTACCTGCATCTCAAAGAACACAGGTACCGTATTAACAATCTACATATGGTGAAACCCGCCCAGATAGGAAACCGGCATTATATTCAACTAATGTACCATTACCGATACCAACGCAATTTTAAAAACGTGATACTCTTCGGGTGGAAAATCATCGGCAAAGACAAGAAGAGCCGTTACCGGTATTACATCGGATTACTGCTGGGTCTGTTTTTTTCATGGATGAACATCAAGCCCCTGGTGCGGTTTTTCCGGTCATGGGTTCCCAAACAGGGACTGGAGGAATGCATCTCTAATATTATGGATACGCGATTCATGGGATTGGAATCCCCTCTGCCCGGAGCCGCTTTGGATATCGACAATGCCCAGGATTACGAGACGATCAAACTCCGGTTCAATGATTGGCAGGCTTATCTACATCGGTTGTCCGATCTCTACCCCCTGCCATTGACTCGACGGAATAAAGCCAAATGGTCAGTTAAAACTTCCGCCCGGAAATCGTCCCCGGGAATATCGCTTCCCCAGGTGGATGCCGGAACCACGTAAGCCCGGTTTCCGGCGGGTCCTTCCGGCTGACTCCCGCCTCACATCAATCCTGACCCGGTCCTTTCACTGATTGAAACGACCTATCATTGACTTGAAGACCAACACGAAATTTTCATGCCATTAAAAAATATACGCAATTTTTCCATCATCGCCCACATCGACCACGGCAAGTCCACACTGGCGGACAAACTGATCCTCGAAACCGGCGGCTTGCAGAAAAGAGAGATGAAGGACCAGGTTCTGGACAGCATGGACCTGGAACGCGAGCGCGGTATCACCATCAAGGCACAGACTGTGCGTCTCAACTACACGGCGGATGACGGAGAGAATTACATCTTCAACATGATCGATACTCCCGGGCATGTCGATTTCACCTACGAAGTGTCACGGAGCCTGGCGGCCTGTGAAGGCGTCCTGCTGGTGGTCGACGCGTCGCAGGGCATTCAAGCGCAAACCATCGCCAACGTCAACCTGGCGATGCAACACAATCTGCACATCCTTCCGGTCATCAACAAAATCGACCTGCCCAGCGCCGACCCGGAAGAGGTGATGGAACAACTGGAGGATATATTACAGATTGACTCGTCTGACGCGATTCTGGCCAGCGCCAAGGAGGGAACGGGAATCAAGGAAATCATGGAAGCGGTGGTGCGCCTGATTCCTCCGCCGTCGGGCAAGGCCAAAAATCCTCTTAAAAGCCTGCTGTTCGATTCCTGGTACGACTCCTACCG
>JAUVMD010000146.1 GCA_030600405.1 Nitrospirota bacterium | reverse complement strand
GAGTTTTATATCCGCAACCTTCCCGCCCAACGCAACTTCTTAATGGCCGCCGGGCTGGAGCAGGTTCTGGAATATCTGGAAAACCTCCAGTTCACCCAACAGGAAAGAGGCTGGCTGAAAAGCTCCGGCAGGTTCCCCGCAGACTTTGTGGATTCCCTTGAGAATTTCCGGTTCACCGGAGACGTGGACGCGTTACCGGAAGGCACCCTCTTTTTCGCCAATGAACCGGTGTTGAGAACCACCGCCCCCCTGTCGCAGGCACAACTGGCTGAATCGCGCATCATCAATATTTTACAGATGCAGACGATGGCGGCTTCCAAGGCGGCACGCATGGTGTTGACCGCTCCCGGTAAAATGCTGTTGGATTTCGGGTTGCGCCGGGCGCATGGAGCGGAAGCAGGTTTATTCGTCGCACGGGCCAGTTATCTCGCAGGGTTTAACGGCTCGGCTACCGTCCCCGCTGAACCTTTTTACGGCATCCCGGTGTTCGGCACCATGGCGCATTCCTACATACAGACGCACCAGGATGAAGCTACCGCATTCAAGGATTTCGCACACTCCTGGCCCGATACCGCGATTTTTCTTCTGGATACTTATGACACCGTAAAAGCCGCTCACAAAGTGGTGGCGTTGGCCCGCGATCTCAAAAAGGAAGGTATCTCAATTCACGGAGTGCGGCTAGACAGCGGCGATTTGGTTCAACTGGCAAAGCAAGTGAGAACCATTTTGGATGAAGGCGGTCTCAAAGACACCCGGATCTTCGCCAGCGGCAATCTCGATGAATACGCTCTTGAACAATTGATCGCCCAACAGGCGCCGATCGACGGCTTCGGCATCGGTACCCACCTCGCGGTTTCCGAAGATGCACCCACTCTGGAATGCGTTTACAAAATGCAGGAATACGACGGGCAACCGCGACGCAAACGCTCCGAGGGTAAAGCCACCTGGCCCGGCAGAAAACAAGTTTTCAGAACCTTCGACGCTCAGGGCAAAATGCAGGAAGATCATTTGGCGATCGAAGACGAATCGCTCCCAGGCGAACCTCTCCTAAAACCCTGTATGCGACAAGGCAAACGATTGAGTCCTCCGGCGCCTCTGAAGCAATGGCGTACGCATGCCGCCCGGCAACTGGATCAGCTTCCGGAAACACTGCGTTCCCTGAAACAGGAATCCCCCTACCCTGTTCACATCTCCCAAAAAATCCGCGAACTGGCAGATCGTCTGGACCAGGAGTCACCCTGAATAAACAACCTGGTCATGAGATGTCAATTACTTGACTGAAGACACTTAGGTGTCAGGTTTAGAGAACTGCGCACCCCTCAATACCGGATACCTCTACAGCCGGACCACACCTTGAAACCTAATTAAACAAAGCGCTTCAAGATATCCATCGCTTCTCCTCTGCGCCTCCCGCGCCTGATTGGTATCAAATTTGCTATTCTATTAACAATTGAATTCATCCACAGGAATTTCCTGATGACGCATCGACATATCATCCGTTATCTGGTTGGGTTGGCAGGTCTCGGGTTGGCGATTCTGTTCGCTCCCCAGTCGGCAGTGGAAAGCCGGGAAGCCATCACGCAGGTGGAGGACTACCTTCTGGTTAGTCACCCGCAATCCACCCAGATCATCATCCAACTGAGCCAGGATACCCCTTACCGTGTCCTCACCAATTACGCCGATCAAAAAGTAGTGATGTGGATCCGCAACGCCACACTGAACCCTAAAGTTCAGACAATCACTTTCAGGGACAAGTATCTCAGTCAAATCCAGGTTCAGGAAATCAAAAAAAACGTCAAATTTACCTTACAGTTGAAAAGCAAGAATACGCGCCTGGTTCATTTCGTGAAGCACCAACCCGAACAAATTGTGATCGATTTAAAATCGAATGTTGCGGTCACCAAACAGGTCGCCCGTAAAAAGAAACAACAAACAGCAAAGTCTTCATCATCTGCCTCCCGCTTGGCTCAAAATAAAACCAGAGGCCTCCTTCAGACCGACTCGGAACAAAGACTCAAAAGCGGGCGAAAGGAATACACCAAGGCGCTGAAACTGTTTCAGAGCAAAAGCTACATGGATTCGCTGAAGGCTTTTCAACGGTTCCAGAAGAAATACCGGGAAAGCCCGCTTCTCGCGAACGCCGCTTACATGATCGCCGAGGCGCAATACAACCTGGCGAAACGGAATCCCTATCCCAATTACGAAGAAGCCCTGGCCGCCTATCAATACGCCATGCGGACTTATCCCGATTCGCAATTTTACGATCACGCCCTGTTCAAAACCGCTTCCATTTACGAGGATATGAATTACACGCTGGAAGCCCGGACGATGTATGAAAAAGGAATGCAGAAAAATAAATCCAGCCGCTACAATGCTGCGCGGGAAACCGGCCTGGGACTCATGCTCATTGAGGAAGACAAACTGGACGAAGCGTATGAAACGTTTCAGATCCTGCTCCGGAAGTCTCCACAAAACGCGGACGCCAAAAAGGGACTCTTCCGGATCGCGCAACGTTATTACGAAGCACGGGAGTATAAAAAAGCGCTGAAAATTTTTGAGGATGTCGTCAAACGTTGGCCTGACGAATTGAATGAACAACCGGAAGTTAATTTCTACATCGGTGAAATTTATTTCAAACGGAAACAATACGCGCAGGCGCGCCGATTTTATTTCAACTTGGTCAACCTGGCTCCGGAATCCCCCAACGCACACCGGGGATTGAACCGCATTGGTGACACTTATCTTCTGGAAAGCGACGGCATGTCCGCGCTGACGGTTTTCAATAAATCATACAGCATCGATCCCGACAGCGCGGAATCCCAATATGCGCAAATCCGTCTCGCCGACGTCGGCATCCGGTTCCCGGCCCTGCCGGTCAAGGACCTTGTGTTTGAAGTGTCCCCTTATTACCATCCGTACCGCACCTATGAGGAGGTGTCCAAAAATCCACAATCGCGGGACATTTTGGCGGAAGCCACATTCAGCCAGGGATCGGCCTATTACCGGGAGCAACGCTACCTGGAAGCCATCGAACAGTTCAAACGCCTGCTTCCGTTCGAGGCCGACTCCAAATTCCACCAGTGGGCCAAGAAATATCTGCAGTTGTCCATGGTGCAGTTGATCGACCAGTACGCCAGGCAAAACGGCCACCTGCCGGTGCTCTATGCCTATGCCGATTATCTGACCTTGGGAATCGGCGAGTTGAACCGCGTTCAAACGCAATTGCAGATCGGGGAAAGTTACAAAGCCATCGGCCTGAACTCCGAAGCGCTCAAGTTTTTCGAAAAGGTCAAGTTCGCCGATGTCAACGGAGCCTACACCGATCGCCTGTTCCTGGACCTGGGGGAAATTCATCTCAACGAAAACCGGTTCAAGGAAGCCGAGCGCGTCGCTCAAACTTTTGCAAACACCTACAAAGACAGCCCACGCCTGCCGGAAGCCAAAATCATTCTGGCCCGCGCTTATCTCGGCCAAAAGCAATACGACCAGTCCATTGAAATTTTCAATCAACTGCTGGACTCCAAAAATGTGGATGCCCCAAAAATACATTATCTGATGGCGGAAACCTGGTTCGCCCGGGAAGATTTGCGCAACGCCGCCCGTGCCTACCGCAAAACCATCGACGGCTACAACCGCGCCATTCGCAATCCACCGGACTATGTGCAAAGCGCTTACTACAAGTTGGGCATGACGCTATACATGCAGGGTCAAACTGCGAAGTCACTGGACGCGCTCATGGCGGGAAGAAAACTGTTTCCCGATCACCGCCTCAAAAACTGGGCGGATTATCTGATCATCGACAATCTGGACCGCCTCCATAAAAAGGAGCAGGCCGAGTCCGAACTGGAAACCCTGGTGGCGGAAAGCCGGGACGATCTTCTACAAAAGGCCGCGCAATCCCACCTCAAAGTGATCGACTGGGAAAAACGGTTAAAAGAACTTCTTTAATCTTCTATAATGAAAACAGGCACTAAATTTCCGCAAACCCGTGCGCGTGGTGGATTGATGGAAGATCCGACCCAGGAAGACAGAAAACAGAAGGAATTGGAGGTCCTCAGGGCCGCGTTCCAGGCCTTCAACGAAACCACACAGCACCTGCAAAAATCATACGAAACCCTGCAGGAAAGGATCAAGGATCTCAACCTGAAGTTGGAACAAAAAAACCTGGAGCTGGAAAGCAATCTGCAGGAAAAGGAGAAAGTCAAAAACTATCTCCACAATATTCTGGAGAGCCTGACCAGCGGTGTCATCGTCGTCGATGAAAACCAAACCATCACCACCCTCAGTCAAACCGCGGGAGCTATCCTGAACCTGTTGCCGGAACAATGCCTGAACCAGCCGCTGGCACAAGCCGTGCCGCAGGCGGTCTTCTCTACTCTGGTGGAACGCCTGAAAGGATCGCAAAAAAGCAACTTGATCCAAGACGTGGAATTTAAAAATGCCGAAGGACGCCGAATCAAAGTCCGTGTGTCTGCCTCGCCGGTGCACGATCCCTCCGGCGCGCAACTGGGCACAGTGCTGATCGTGCAGGACATCACCGAACTCAAACAGCTGGAAGAAGAAGCCGAACGCAACGACCGCCTGCGCGCCATGGGAGAAATGGCCGCCGGCATCGCCCACGAAATCCGCAACCCGCTCGGGAGCATTGAACTGTTCGCCTCTGTTTTAAAAAAGGATTCGCAGGGCGATACGGAGAAAATGAAACTGGCGGACCACATCATCTCCGGTGTCAAGAACATGGACCGCATCATCTCCAGCCTTCTGCTGTTTGCGAAATCGCCGGAACCGTCCCGCCAACAATGCAACATCAACGACCTGCTGCGCGGCATCCTGGAAT
>JAUVMD010000306.1 GCA_030600405.1 Nitrospirota bacterium | reverse complement strand
TCAGTTGAGTTGATTTATTTAATTCTTGAGTAAAGGAGAAGACAGGAATGATTAGAAAAACCTTAGTTGGATTAATGGTAATCAGTGTGGCCTTGGCTTTTGGCACGGCGGCTTTCGCCAAAAAGTACAAGTATGAAGAAGGTGCTGTCAGCGGTGGGGGTTCCATCAGTGGTTCGGTTTCCCTGAAGGGGAATCCTCCTCCCCCCATCATGGAAGACCTCAACAAAGGTAAAAACGTTGAATTTTGCGTGACCCATCCGGATACCCAGAAGGGCGGGATTCGTCCCCGTCACAAGGTCGTTGCCAAAGGCGGCAAACTGAGCGGCACCGTGGTGTTCATCGAGAATCTCACCAAGGGTAAAGCCTGGAACTGGAAAACCGTGAACTTAGATTTTAAAACCTGTGATGTTTTCCCAAAAGTCGTTGCTATTAAAAAGGCTTCCAAAGCGGAAAAAAAGGCCGGAGGTCTTGTCACTATTACTAATCGAGACCTGGAAATTCTGCACAACCCGCATGGCTATTCCGTGGTCGGCGCCAGCCGTAAGACTCTGTTCAACAAGCCTCTGCCCAGCCAAGGGGACGTTGCGGATGTATCCAAGAATATTGCCCGGTTTAAAAAAAAGAAGGACAAGCATTTCTTTCTGCAGTGCGACCAGCACAACTTCATGGAAGCGGATGGCCGCATCGTGTGGAATCCGTACTTTGCCGTTACGGGCGCAGATGGATCCTTTAAAATTACCGATATCCCGGCGGGTAAATACAAAGTGACCGCCTGGCATCCTTATGTCGGTGAAGTGACTTCGGAAGTGACCGTAGGTGGCGGCGCGGATGCGAAACAGAATTTCACGCTGACCGCTAAGTAATTTATTAAAGTAAAAAAGTAAGTAAGAAGGAAGTTGTCAAAACGCCGGGACGTTAGTTCCGGCGTTTTTTTTATGCGGAGATTACTTTTGTTTGAGAAGTTTATCTTTGATGGCGAGCACTTCTTTGACGTGATCTCTTTCGGCTTTTTCTAACAGGAGGAGAGCGGTTTTGGCTTCGAAGTTGTCACAGAAACCCCCCAGGATGGAGTAAAACTCGGCCGAGACCATTTCCGCTTCCATGGCGAAATCTACGGCTTTCTGAAGGGTTTCGAACTTGGCGTCTTCCGGGAGGATGTCTTCCAGAGGGGGGTAAATGTCAGTTTTAAAATATTCTGAAATGAAATCGTGGAGTTCCTTCTTGTCTTCCCAGCCGTAAGGTTTCTCATCCTTTGTCTCCAGCATGATTCTGAATAATTTTTCATGCTGGATTTCCTCCTTGTGCATTTGCCGGACGAAATTCTTGACGGTGGAATCCTTGATATGCTGGCTCAGGCGTTCATAAAAGGCCTGGCCTTCACGCTCCATTTTAAGGGCAAGTTCGAGAATTTCCTTGTCCGTAATTAATTTTTGGTCACGCTCTTCCATAGTTTGAATACACTCAAAATCAAGTGATGCGTTGCGGTGGATTTGAGATGAATTTCTCCTCGCTCAGGATTCAAGACAATTTCCGGTCAACCCACTATCAAGGTTGTCATTCTACATGTTTTCAGTATTCTTGAAGGATTTTTTTTGTATGGACTCTCCAAAAAAAGCCTGAAATTTGATGTTTAAAGTTAAAAAGCCGTCAATTGACTTTAAAAGATACATTATTTCAGTTATTATTCGATGTTAATTCGATAACTTTCTCGGAAGCCCTGAAGCATATTGAGTTTTAACGATGTTACGGTACTGTTTCAGGATACATTGGCAACCTTTACCGGCTTCTCACAATTGAGTTCCCTCGATCAAATTGAACAAAAATTGGTTGAAGGGGAGTATGCCCCTGAGATCAAAGAATACCTGCTCCCGCATGTGGACCTCATCTTCCGGTGCGCCTGCCGCTTGACCCGTAAAGCACATGACGCCGAAGACCTGACACAGGAAGCCTTTTACTATGCCATCAAGAATTTCGCCCAACTCAAGGACCGGGCCAAGGCCAAAAACTGGCTGTTTTCCATTTTGAGAAACCTGTTTCTCAAGGATTTGGAGAAAAATAAAAAACAGGTCAATATCGATTTCGATGCGGTCAGCAATACCATCAGCGGTTTATCCAATGTAGAAGAAGAGCATTTGAAAGAGGAGGTGTCCCGCAACCTCCGGGCGGTATTAAACAAGTTGGATGATCGTTTGAAAGCCCCCATCGTTATGTTCTATTTTGATCGATTGACCTATAAGGAAATCGCCAAAACCCTGAATCTCCCCATGGGGACGGTCATGTCCCGTATTGCCCGCGGCAAGGTTTATATTCGGCGGGAATTGAACCGTACAGGAAACTGGCATTCCTGAGACCCCTCCTATATCTTTTCAATTTCACAGTTCTCCCCCTTCTAATCCCTGAAAATAGGGAACCTCTATCGAAACCAGATTCTGGAATCCCGAAAAATTGAAAAAAACTGATTTTTCGAGGAATAAAACCAGAAATTTAATGTCTATATCAACAATGCCCAAGCTCCATAAAGTGGGGCTTGTGTAACTAGTTGTGAAATAAAAGTCCCTCAGCTCGGTGGATTGCCCTTTGTGGGGTTCAAACAATTTTCAAATCACCAGCTTTCATATTTTTATCGGGGAAATTTCGTAAGTAATTGATTTTATTTTAGCAATATATGAGAGGAGAACCAGTATGCAAAACCAAGTAATTGGATTCGCTCGAAAAGAGACGACTGGGCTCGCCGTCAGCATGATCTTTTTGCTGACTCTATGTTTGGGGATACCCCAGGCATTTGCCGCGGCCCATCCTGAAGGTCATCAGCATTCGGCGGTGGATCGTCCTTTGT
>JAUVMD010000006.1 GCA_030600405.1 Nitrospirota bacterium | reverse complement strand
TCCAGCTCAGGCCTTTCACCCGATAGGTTTTACCCTTCAGCATCACCTGACCTTCCGTCCGCATGCGCGTGAAGGAAAAATACTGCCAGGCGTTTCCCGCCGCTTCGCCCATCTGGATAACGCCATCCCTGCCCTGAAAGACGATGGGTTTCGACGGCGTGAGTTTCAAATCGAATGCCACCTCCCCTTCCCGCGCTTTTAGATGGTGGGCTTTTCCATTCTGCGTAAGAGACCAGTCTTCGTTCCATACTTTTAATTGGTCCGATTCAGCACCGGCCTGTCCCAGTCCTGCGCGGTTGATGCGTTCAAAGAAATAAAATTTTTCGTTCTCAATATCCGAAAGCGTCATATGCGCGAAATAGATGTGGCCGATTTTCCATTGGGAGGGATTATTCACCTTGCCCTTCCCATCCAATGCGACGCGGAAAAACGTGAGCTGGTATCCGAAGGACCGGCCAGCGGCATCCTCAAGGTGGCCGGTGTAATACCACCACTCGATGCGGAAATCGTCGTGTGAATACAAGTCGCGGGGAAATCGGTATTCATAACCGGGAAGCGCCGGGCGGAAGGAGGACACGGGTTCCGCTTCCTGAGAACCAACGGGCAACGCCATAAAAATCAACCACAGCAAGCCTGCGATCTGGATCGCTCCTTTAAACACGCTGTTCCTATTCACCGAACAACTCACGAATTTTGGCAATGCGGTAGCCGAAAATTTTTTCCAGATCCTTTTTGACGAAAGGGTACGCCACCGCATCACCCGGCACACCGAAAGGAAGACGGTATAACGCATGATCGCGGATCAGGGTGCCGCCGTCCTGTTCGATGAAGGTATGGGTATGGTACCATTTTTTATAGGGACCGCGCATTTGCGTGTCGCTGAAATGGGTCACCGGGTTCCATTCGCCGATCAACGATTGCCAGCGAAAAGGAATGCCGTGCAGTTGCAGTTTATAGTCGATGCGCGTCCCTTCCTGCAATTGTTTTGTAGACAAACCCAAAACTTTAAAATGCAGATGCGGCGGCGTTAACAATTCCAGGTTTTGGGCGTCACTGAAGAACGCGAAGACTTCATCGATGGGCCGGGGCACCCATTGCTCCATCAACAGCACATGATCTTCCCGACTGCAGATATCCTCCAAAGCCGCCTTCAACTCAGGAAATACGAATTCGAATCCGACCGCTTTTCGGGCAGTTACTCTCTGGCTGGTGAGGACCACCTGGGACGCTTCGCCCATGATGATCTTCAAGACAAATCCCGGTACCGGAAAAAGGTGAGGACGTTTGAGAACAGTAGCCAACGTTTGGGTAAACTCCACATTGGGCACCGGTTGAGGACTGACCGCGTTGAGTGGTCCCTTAATTGTATCCGTCTCGATAGCGTGCAAAATGAGGCCTGCCAGATCGCGCACATGAATCCAACTCATCCATTGCTTGCCGGATCCGACCTTCCCCCCCAAACCCATACGAAACGGCGGGAGCATGGGTAATAAAGCGCCGCCATCGTGACCCAGCACAACACCAATCCGCAACGACACCACGCGAATTCCGGATTCCTCCGCCTGCCGGGCCTCCTGTTCCCATTGCCGGCACAAGTCAGGCAGAAACCCCTCGCCCGGTTCAGCCGACTCGTCCAATGATTCGTCTCCCCGGTCCCCGTAGTAACCGATAGCCGAAGCACACACGAACACTTTCGGTTGGTGATTTAAATTCTGCATGGCTGAAACCAACTGGCGGGTGGACTCAACGCGCGATATTATGATTTCTTTTTTGCGGGAAGAAGTCCAACGGCTGATGATGTTCTCACCCGCCAGATGCACGACCGCATCGACGCCCGCGAAGGCTTCGCGCGGCGGCGGCAGGTCCGCGCCTTGCCAGGAAAACACCGGGCAGGCAATAGGCAGGCGCACCGGCGCTTTTTGTGAATCGCGGGTCAACACCACGATTTCGTGCCGCCGGTCTCTTAAATAGAGAATCACCTGCCGGCCGATAAACCCGGTGGCGCCTGAAATCAGAATTTTCATCGAACTCCTTTCGGAAGCATTTTGAAGGGCCTTGTTTTAGAAATGGAAAAACCTCATAATAAGCTGTTTGAATATTCTTTTTCCCGAACACTCGCGCGGGGAGCTTAAACAAATTCTTTTTACAAGGAGATTTTCATGCCCTATCAGGAGTCACCCCACTATGTCGACGAAACCCCTGGAACCAAATATTATTGTACCTGTGGTGAATCGGCAAATAAACCTTACTGTGACGGTTCGCACGAAACCAAAAATACCGGCAAATCGCCCATGGAATTCGAAGTGAAAAGCGCTTGCCGTATGGTTATCTGCGATTGCGGCAAAAGCAAGACCTCGCCCAAGTGTGACGGCTCCCATAGCGAGTGAGACTGGGTCACTTCGACAGATGTTTCACCCATTATCGTGGTGGGACGAAGATTAACTTCGGATGATGATCCGGTGGATCGCTGGGTGGTGCTGGCCAGCCTCAGCGCGGTAATCGCGTTTCTGGCCGGGGGCCTGTTCGAAACCAACTTTTACGATTCAGAAGTGGTCATGCTGACTTATTTTCTCATGGCGCTTCCTTTTATTTCTTTAAGCGATCGAATATAATAAAAAAAACCATTAATATGGCCGATCACTCCATGAGTTCACCCTTTACATTCATTAAATGCCTCATTATTTAAATTTTAATAAATTTCATGAACAGTCCCAAATATCTTGACCGTTGTCCCATAGGTTGCGATTCCGAACTGAACGATACGGATTTTTTTCTTCCTGAAGGCTGTTTGAAGGTATGCTCTCATTGCGACCAGTTAATCAGCCAATGTAGTGAACAATCGTTTCAAAAATCGATGGAGGAATTTAACGATCCCAAGGGCACCTGGCCCTCTCCCAAAACCACACGCAGCCTTATCCGCAATACTAGAAAAATCCTAAAAGAAATTGAAGCCGTCGCAGGAAAAGGCCGAAGTCAGATTCGCCTGCTGGATGTGGGTTGCTCCAATGGAGCGTTTATTCACGTGGCCAATAAAATGGGAATGAATTGCGAAGGAGTGGAACCCGCAAAAGAGGCGGCGCAGGCGGCCCAAGAGGCGGGTTTAAAAGTATCCCATGGATTTTTAGAGGAAGTCCGTCTTCCCGACAACAGCTTCGATGTCATAACCATTTTCGAAGTGATCGAACATTTAAAAGATCCATTGAGTCTATTAAAGGAATGCAAGCGATTGCTCAAGTCGGAAGGGATACTGGGCATTCGAACTGGTAACACCGATAGTTGGACGGTAAAAGTTTTCAAAGGAAAATGGCATTACTTTAATATAGACAAACACGGCGGTCATATCAGTTTTTTCAATAAAAAATCCATGTTCGCCTTAGCTCAAAAGGCGGATTTTAAGGTAGAGCGGTTTCAAACGTATCGCGTCAGTTATTGCGAACAGGACCAAGCGCCTTATTTAATTTATCGTCTTTTAAAAATATTGGCGGATTTGTCGAATCTTCCCGCCAAACTCTCCGGTAAAGGCCATGAGATGAGAGTTTACCTCAGAAATCCTTCATCCTGATCCAATTCAATTCTTTGTTTCTTTTAAAATTATCATAAAATCTCACCTTTCCCGATAACTCCTCACTCAGGTCCGATAGAAGAGTGCTTATGGAAACCCCGCCCTCCTCGAAAGCTTCGAAACAACCGTAAAGACGCCGCAATAGAAAAGTTTCAGCATGGCGCCCCTGCTTCCCGTAGCAGATTTATGGTTGGAAACCCGACGGCCTGGAAAATCGCCCCACTAGTTCATGCCGACATGTGGCGACTGACTCCATTATCCACCCGGATGGTGTTGGACTTCAAAACATTATGGAGTCGTTGCAGGTTTTCTTCGGTGCTGGGGGAATGATTCAACGGGTGCCAAAGGTGTATGACCGGGATGGCGAAGCGTCCTTCCAAACGAAAGACCCCTTTATTCATAATGCGGATCACCAGGTCCGAGTCCTCATATCCCCAGCCCTGATAGCTTTCATCGAATCCATTGACGTAGAGAAAATCCTGCCGCCAGACTCCCAGATTGCAGGTTTTCACCCCATGCCATTTTCGGGGAGTTAATTTTCTCAGAAAACCCAACGGAAACCTGAGGAGGGGGAGCAGGCGGTTGGTCCTGCCCTTGAGGCGGGCCATGATCCATTGGGACAAGGTCCACTGGTGGAGAGGAAGTTGGCGGCTCAAAACAGTTTCGGTAAACGAACGGCTTAACAGCATCCGGTTGCCCGTGGTAAACCGGTTGGGTTCTTTAAGCCGGGCGTGCTCGGCCAAAAAATCAGGGAACACCATACAATCCCCGTCCAAAAACACCAGGTACTTCCCCTGGCTGGCGGTCACTGCTTTGTTACGGATGGTAGCCGCGCGGAAACCCTCGTCCTCCTGCCAGACTTGTTTCAATTTGAAGGGAGATTGGGAACTGAACCGGTCGATCATGAGGCGGGTGTCCTCACGCGAGCCGTCGTCGGCGACCACCACCTCAAAATCCGTGTAGGTTTGAGCAGCCAGACTGCGCAACACCATGTCCAGGGCATCCGGTCGATTATAGGTGCTCAGAATAACACTGATACGCGGCATTATTTTTTTGGGGATTGGGTTTCCCGCAAAAGGATCAACTTGACATATTTGTAATAGGTACCCTCGGCATTGGACACAGCCAGCATAAATCCATGTCGGCCGTCCAAAAAGCCGGCCCGGAAGATATAGGTCTTGATAAACGTCCAAAGCCCTCTCCAGGCCGCTTTCAAAACACCGGATGATTTTCCGGCCTGCAGGAGCATTTCCGCATTGTAGGTCGAATACCGGTTCACCTTGTCGAGCACCTCTTCAAAACTTCCAAAACTGTAATGAATCAGGGGAGTCCGCAAACGGCCGGCCGCACCCTGCACCTCCACGTGTTCATGGACGAGCGAATCGCTGAACCGGGCGCTGTCCCGCCGAAACAACCGGACGATATAATCCGGCCACCAACCGGAATGACGGATCCGCCGGCCGCAGTAATAAGACGACCGGGGAATTTCATATCCCTGATATTGTTCCGATGTCAACGCCTGTTCGATTTCCAGGCGAAGTTCCAGGGACACCCGCTCGTCGGCATCGACTGACAACACCCAGTCTCCCGCCGCCTTTTCCAGAGCCCGGTTTTTTTGCGGACCGAATCCGGGCCAATCGGTTTCGAATACTTTGTCCGTATACTCCCGGCAAATATCCACCGTACCGTCCGTACTGCCGGAATCCAATATCACGATCTCATCGGCCCATTGAATGCTTTCCAGACATTCGCGAATCTGATCGGCCTCATTTTTAGTTATGATAATAACACTAAGCATCTTTGGTTTTTTCAGGATAATTCAAGGCGGAAAAAAAGACCGCGTTAAAATAAATGACAAAAACTCCCGGAGTATGATCCAGCAGAATCGAATTGCCCATACACCCCACTGCTGTAATCGCCGCCAACCCCAAAGCAAGGTTTTTATTCAACGGGATCAACCGGAATGAATATTTAAACTGACAGAATATGAAATAAAGCAGGAATCCGATTCCAATCAATCCGGTTTGCACGCCGGTCATCAAATATTCGTTGTGCGGGTTGACGGTTTTGAACTTTAGGCCCTTGGCTTCCGCTAATGCGGCATATTGACTTTTGAAACTACCCGTCCCATGACCGAACACAGGCCTTTCGGTCAACAACTGATAACTGTTGATCATAAATTCCAAACGCTGTCCGATAGAGGATTCTGAATTTTCATTCTTAAAGTATTTAAGGGTGTTGACCACCGTCTGATCCGCTTGCTGTTGATAGGGACCTGGAACTGAAATCAAAAGGAAATTCAGGATCAACAACACCAGCAATCCATAAATGGCGAATCTCCATTTGAACCGTTGAGCCAAAAATACTATAAAAAGCAAATAAAAAAGAACATATCCGGTCCGTCCGTTCACTATAAAAAAAAGATTGACCGTCGCCAGAATAAAGAGCGCACTCAATCCAATCACATATCGTTTGTTATTTATATGGGAAAGCGCATGAGTCATCAACCCAAAGGCAAACACCGCCAACAAAAAACTTTGGTTAATACTATCCTTAAACGCTTGACCCAGAAACTCCTTGCCCAGGCTTTCCAGAGGAAAATAAAAGGTATAAAACGAAGCGATCAGAGTCACCACCATGGACAACCCAAAAGCGCATTGAGCCCAGGTTCTATGCCGTTTCGTGGAAAGAAAGGGGATGAAGGCTATAAGATACAGCAACTCCCGGTACTTTTTCAGCATTTTGCCCGCTTCGCCGAAAGATACCGGTGTATAAATCATTGCCAGGACAAAAATCAGAAACAACAGGAGGGACGCGCGAACCAAGGGGTTCCGCACTTGATCCATAAAGGTTTTATAATGACCCGCAAGAAACCATAAAACAAGGATCAGGGTTGCCAATAAATCGGTAAGAGAAGTACTGAGAGGAATGACAAAACCCAAGGCAATCGTCAGGAAGACTCCGGCTTGATGGGCCTTCTCGGTCCAAGTCATTGAGTTTCCCTTAAATGTAAAAGTCTGACAAGTCATAATTGGATTCAACCCTCTACAACAAGGATGACAGGGGCCACAATACGTTAGCCGGCGAAGGCAAAATCATACTGCGGCTTCCTGGATAGGAAAAGATTTTGAGATTCGAATGGGATCACGAGGTTTTTTGCAAAAAAATTACCCCTTCAGAAGGTTGTCTTTATTTTTGCAAACAAATATATAATTCCGATGAGAAACCCCGGGTTTTGGATAACTGTAACTATTAAATTTTGAGTAGTGGATTCTTTCGTTTCCTGAAAAAAAGAAACCGTCATAACCCAGAGAAACAAGAAACGAGAACAGCTCCCCTTTCTCCGCCTCCTTATGATGGCATTCGAAAAGCAGAGTGGGGCCATCCTCTAACAACTTATTTTTAGCCCCTTTAAATACCTCAAGCTCATTTCCCTCCACATCACATTTAATCAACTCTATTTCCGGGCCTTTCCAATCGGAAAAATATTGATCCAGAGTGGTGACCTCCACTTCGACGCTTTGCCTATCCCCATTAGAATTGTTAATTAAACTTGCCCCGCCGTCACCCACCTTAACTCTATACAAACTTTGTCGTCCGATGGAAGAGGAAAGCGCCTGGTTAACGATGGTTAAGTTATTTAATTGGAAGGAAAAACGCAAACTTTCCAAATATTCCCCCAACTCCGGTTGAGGTTCAAATACCACCACAGCTCCCATGTCCCCAACCAGTTTGCTCATCCAATAAGAATAAATACCCCTATTTCCTCCAATGTCCACCGCCGTTTTTTTCAAGAGGTTTTGCCTCAGAAGAAAACCGATACTGTCCTTTTCCGTGTTTAACCGGTAACGCCATATTCTGTGAAGGGCCTTTGCTTTTTGAATAAAGGAAAGAGATTTTACCATAACAGGAATTCAGTTTTAGGGGTGTTAAAGCCAACTCAAGGTCAACCGGTTGTGTCCCGATTGCTGATTCTAATTGGGCCTCCGGAAGAAACCTTGGGGGTTTATTCGGTTGCGGTTTTCCCGGCGGGAGCCAAATTTTCTCCCTGAAACCGCTTCAGATTTTCCCACTTTTACAACTTCCAGCAAGCGGTTCATTGCTATAACAATCAAACGGACTCATTCGTCATAACCTGTTGCAAAAACAAAAAGAATGGCGGTGGATTCAGGAATCGAGATACCGGTTCAGGCGGGACCGCTGTTCCTCGGTGACGCCCGGCTGGAACAGAAAACCAAACGTCTCCAAACGCCAGATCAGCATGTCCAGCCCCTTTAACACACCGAACCAGTAAAACAGGGCGGAAACGGGATTCTTGCGATTGATGTCGTTGCGGCAGAATAGGATATCAAGTATTTGCTTGCGGGATCGCCTTAACAACGGTCCGTTGCCGCGCTCCCTGAGAATTCGAATCAATTTGAACAGATTGATAATGGGTTGAATCATTCTCGATCCCTTTTTATTCTCCGACAGGGTCCGCCAACTCCGCCTGACAAAACTTTACGAATGGCTTCTTTATATTATATGATGAACTCCATTTGGTAAAGAGAACAATCCCTTTCCCGGCACAACCGCAAAGGAATGGCAATCATGAATCTGAACGAGTGGGACGAACGCGCCCGTAACACCATTCAAATGGG
Organism: Nitrospirota bacterium; assembly: GCA_030600405.1. Classification (GTDB taxonomy): domain Bacteria; phylum Nitrospinota; class Nitrospinia; order Nitrospinales; family Nitrospinaceae; genus SZUA-226. Next base: position 3,618 of record JAUVMD010000006.1, on the reverse strand, counting down.
ATCAGGCCTGGTGCAATGGCACATGGGCTTTATGCAGGAGATGGTTCGCATCGACAGCCGCAGTTTCAACGTCAATGAATTTGAAGGTGACCGGACCACGCCGACGGACATGAAGGAAATTCTGGAACTGGCCCAAGAGTATCTGCAAAATATCGGGTTCCCCATGATCCACATCAATGTTCCACCTCCCGGCCCAGAGCGGTCCACTCCCATTTTGATGGCGGAAATCGTAGCGGGAAACAACAAACCGACCTTACTGATGTACGCGCATCTCGACAAACAACCCTACATGGATGACGAGCGTTTCGATAAATGGGACGGACATCCACCGACAGAACTTCGGTGGAACGCCGACGGTACCCGTGCTTACGGTAGAGGTGCAGCGGACGATTTGAGCGGTGTGGTGTCCATCGGCATGGCAGTCGATGCGTTGTTGCGATCGATCGGATTTGATGCGAAAAACCCGGAACCCGGTCTTCTCGAACAACTGCCCTGCAACATCAAGGTCATCTTTGAAACCGAAGAAGAGTCCGGGTCTCACACGCTGATCCCACAGATTTTACAAAACAAAAAATTCTTTGAAACTTCAGATTGCGTCATCATCACTGACGTCACCAACCCGGATACGGGTGTTCCCGGCCTGACTACCTCGCTGAGAGGCGTCATTCAGATAAATGCTCATATAAAAACTATCGAAGCTCATCCGGCTATCGATGAGCAAACCGCGCTGTACAAAGTGCTGGCAACCTTGATCCAAGAAGATCATTCCCTGGCCGTGACGGACATCGCCAAGGGGGATGCCCCCATCACCGAAGAAGAGCGGCAGGGTTATGAAAAAATTCCAACGACTCGCGAAGCCTTGCGTGCACAGGCTGGCTTACTTAGCGAAACTCAACTGACCGTTCCCTCTACCAAGGTGGACATTATTGAAGCAGAACTGCGGACCTCCTATGCCAATGTACGGCCGGGCCATCGCGTGGCAGGTGGCGTGGTTTTTGGCATCGCCGGAGCCCGTTTCCACTTTCACACCGAAGGGCTGACAAATCGGGAGGGTTTTACCCGGTGGTTGGAAGAAACATTTAAAGCCTATAACCGCTTCGGATTAAAAACCCGGCTGAGAGAACTGGAAGCGTCCGACAACCTGATCTTGGAACTCATTTTGCAATCGGCGGACAAAGATCCACACTCGGGCATGTTCGGCGGCCCGTTTCCCGTTCCCGAACTACAACTGGCACACATGGTAGACCGCCTGATCGGATGGGATGGCAAGCTGACTACTGCCGGATGGCAGGAGTTTTTTCAATCCGGCGGAGGAATCCGAAAAATCCTCCTCAGGGCTTTGCATGTGGAACACGATGGGTCGGCTCGAACCTTTAATGACCCATCCGCCCGGGCACTGGTCGAAATCCGTCTGGCGCCGGGTCATCAGGAAACCACTGCCAATGATCATTTGAAACATCATTTATTCAAAAACACACCTGCTGGGTTTTCCCTGGAATTGGAGGAGGATAAAGGCGGGCCGCCTTGGATGACCGGCATCGACCACCCTGCCTTTTCATTAATGTTGGAATCGCTGAAAGCCGGTTACGACCATGAGCCTTGCCTGTACGGGTGCGGGGGTTCCATCCCGTTCGTCGCCAAACTGATGGACGCCTTGGGGAATATCCCTCCGCTCTGTCTGGGGGCCTACGATCCAGATTGCCGGATGCACGAGCCGGGGGAAAGCCTTTCAATGGTAGATCTGCTGGGATGCGCCCGCTCCATCGTTCACTTCATGCTTTCTTCTCCCAAGGCCTTTTTACAGAGATAAATTTAAACCCCTTTTTTTAATGGCTTTTAGACTTTTTTGGGGGGGGGTTTCGCAATTCCTTAATTTCCTTTAAACTAATTTAAGAGAAAAAGAGCTTACTATAACTTCATAAAATTCAATGCCGATGCGGATGACCACCGATACCAGCTACAGGAAAATCAATCTCGAGTTCCTAAACAATAGTGGGGATGAATATTTCGATATTTTCTACAAAGCCCGCAGTTATGGCACCGTCAAATATGTCCGTTTTGCCACCTCCAAACCCGAGCACCACGAGAAAGTAGTACGCCTGCTGGAATCAGGTGACCCCCTGGAAGATTTTTATATTCAGGAAGAAGATCTGTTCAAATACTACCGCCATGCCACCACGACACTTCGCAAAATCGTAGCCAACCCCGAAATATCCTTCGAGAAAAAAGCCAAGAAAGTTTATGAGGTCTCCAAAAACATCATGAGGGAATTTTTCGAATACAACGCTTCGGAAAAAATTCTTCGTACCTCGGATGAAGTGATGGAAATCATGGAGGAGTGTTTTCGGGATTATGACATCAGCTTTTTTGGCATTTCTAAAATCACCAACAAGGACTATTACACTTATACTCACAGCGTTAATGTCGCATTGTACTGTATGACCTATGGCGTCAAAATTAAAATGAATCATAACGAGGTTCGCATGCTGGGGCTCGGAGGCATGCTCCATGACGTGGGCAAATCCAAAATCTCCAACACCATACTCAACAAAAAAGGCCTGCTGACACCCCAGGAATTTGATACCGTCAAAAACCATGCGCCTCTGGGCGGAGAAATCCTTAACAAAATGAAATGCTATGCCCATTCGGTGGTCGACATGGCCACCCAGCATCATGAAAGATACAAAGGAGGAGGTTATCCCCGGGGTATCGTTGGGGAAGAAATTTCCTACTTCGCACGAATCTGTAAAGTCATGGATGTCTACGACGCCCTCACCACCCGGCGCTCCTACAAAAAAGCCATGAATCCTTTCGACACTCTGACCCTCATGAAAAAACAGATGTCCGACGAATTCGATGCAAAAATTCTCGACAACTTTATCCAGTATATGGGACCGGAACTGTAAACTCAGGGTATAATACCTGCCGGCAGTCCCTCATATTCTCCGAGAGCTTCCATTCCCCCAGGGAACGCGGACAAGCGTATGACCACTGCAGGAACAGATGATTGCACCCCCGGTCCGGGCGATGCCTTGTTGATCGTCGATGTGCAAAACGATTTCCTTCCCGGCGGCAGTCTGGCGGTCCCGCAGGGAAACGATGTGGTCCCGGCACTCAACCACTATTCCTCCGCTTTCCGCATACGCCACCTGCCCATTTTTGCGAGCCGGGACTGGCATCCCTTCAACCATTGTTCGTTTACGGAACAGGGGGGCCCGTGGCCCCCGCATTGTGTTGCGGAAACCGACGGAGCGCAATTCGCTTCCGGCCTGGATCTCAGCGAGGCCGTTATCATCAGCAAAGCCACCGAACCGGAAAGCGATGCCTACTCCGCTTTTGAAAATACCGATCTCGATCAACGTTTGAAGAAAGCCGGTGTCAAACGTCTGTTTGTCGGAGGGCTGACGACGGATTACTGTGTGCTCAACTCCGTGCGCGACCTGGTCCGCCTCAAATATTCGGTGGTACTGTTGGAAGACGCCATCCGTGCAGTCAACGTACAGCCTGGAGACGGTCCCAAGGCGATGGAGGAAATGCTGGCCCTGGGCTGTCAGCCCGCTACTGTGGAGTCTGTGGTCCTCACTCCATCCAATACTCCCGCTGTCCTGACCGATCTGT
>JAUVMD010000315.1 GCA_030600405.1 Nitrospirota bacterium | reverse complement strand
TGCTTCAGGGACACGTCGTTGACGGTAATGTGGCAGGTGTCGTCACTGCGGACGAACAGCTCCGCCCGCTTCACCGATTGGGCCTTGCCGTCGGGAACGCCGAACTGCAAACGAAATTGATTCTTGCTCCCGGTTTTCGCTTCTTCGAGGGTGATTTGTTCGCGGATCCACACCCATTGACTGCCCTTGATGCCCCGCCACTGGTTGAGAGGATTGCAGATCACCGCCGGTTTCCAGGTTTTGGTTGGGGCATCGTAATATTCCGTCTCTTTACCGCTCACAAAAACCTGGGTACGGGTTTCCTCTTCGGACGATTTGTGCGGTTCCGGTGGCAGGGGCTTGCTCTCTTCCCAGAACGTCCGATTCAGTTCCACATAATAATCGTACAGACCGTTTTTCTTTTTGACCAGCATCAAGCTGGGACGAGGATGGTTGCGGCCCAGGTAAGGACCGATATCGGCGATCATAAAACCGCTCGAACTGCCTTCATCCACTGAAATAAAGGAATGAGAGGGTATCGTCTTGTAGGTATGCACCAGAAGTTTTCCTTTGGCGGACGGATCGGTCTCCTCAATCTCTTCCTGAAGTTTTTGCAGAAGGAGCAAAGAGGTTTTGATTTCATTCCTGAACGTTGCCTTGCCGCCGATCTGCCGGGTGATGATCTCGACGATTTCCGAATCGGGGTCAATGACCAGCAGTTTGACGGTGATCCCGTTCAGGGCTTTTTCCCTCAGCAATTCGCGGCTTCCGGTGGAAATGGATAACAGGGATGTGCCGCCGATGAAAATCTCGCGTTTGACATCCTTGAACAAACTCTGAAAGGTGAACGCCTGGCCCAGCTCCGAGCGGTTTTTGTAAATGCCCTGGATACCCAGACGCACGGCATGCGGATTGACGATTTCCTGCAGGGCTTCCTTATATTCATTGAACGTGAGTTCCCGCAGAAACAATTCGTAACCGAGCGACACCACACCGATCATTGAGATCAGCAGGGAGAATTCCTTGACCGGATCCAGCCAGATGCTCTCGTGCGGGATAATTTTGCCCGCCCCCATGTACAACGCGGCCCCGGTCACAAAGATCATCACCGCCATAAACAGAATGCGGTCGCGTATCCAGGCTCGAATGCTTTTTTTATTAGTTTTATCCATCGCTTCTCAAAACAACAAGGGGTTCACATCTAAAGGAAGGCGATAACACAGTTCTACCGTTTTGATATTACAGGAAAAACGGGGGTTTCACAATAAGGGAGATGATTAGAAATGAATGAGAACCGCTAACTCAAGCCGGATTTGCGGCGTGTAAACCATTCCACCGCGAGGAACCCAACAATCAACCCATACGTCCACCAGTTGTCCCACAGCGAGACCATCCGCGAACTGGACTTGATTTCCACTTCCGGATTGGGGAAGGACAAATTTTCGATCTTCGTTCCTTCTTCCAACACTTGATGACTGCCGCCGGTCACTTTCGATAAAGTTTGAAGAAGCGTTTCGTTCACCAACGGTTTTTGAAATTCGATCTGGGGACTGAACACAATGAAACGGGTTTCCCCGTCAAGCGCCTCGCCGCCGGTAGTCAGGACTACCTTCGCCGAATAAAACCCCTCCCGGCCCGGCGCAAATTCGAACCGACCTTCTCCGTGCTCGTCGGTTTTCAAGATTTCCCGGACCAGTTCCTGTTCCTTCGGAAGGGAGTTCAACACAAGATCCACCTCGACGCCGGGCAGGGGATTGTAATCTTGTCCGCTGACTTTAAAGTGAATGACGACTTTTTCATGCTCCCGGTATTTTTGCTTGTCGGTTTCTACCTGGATGGGATTGGTTTCAGGTTCGCCAGTCATCCAGGCGATGACGTTTTCCCAAAACTTCTGGTAATACCGTCCGCTCCCTCCCTCTCCCACGCGCAGGAAGTTCCAGTTCCACGAGGAGTCGGTGGCGATGGCCATGGTGCGTCCTTCTTCTACCAGGCGCGTGACCAGCACCGGAGTGTTGGTTTTATTTTTCCGGGTGGTACTCAGCACGTGCGCCCCCTTCACCGGAACCAGCCCAATATTGACTCCCTGAATGGGAGGCAGTGATTTCCAAGCCTTCATATTCTGTTTTGGATCGTTTTCCAACCGGAGCACGGGATGATGAGAAAGCTTCGGTTGCACTTTCATCTGTAATTCTCCTAGCAGAAACTTTTTGGATCCGCCCCGGATGCGCATCGGGAGAATATCCTCCACCGGGGTGCGGTCGTAACCGCCGCCTTCAAACGAGAGGTCGCCGCCGATCATCAGAAACGCCCCGCCCTGCTCCACATACTCCTTGATGTTGGACAGGTTTTTCTTGTCGATGAACGGGGAAAATTTGAAGTTGTGAAAAATCACCAGATCGAAAGAGTTGAGATAATCGCTGAACAAGAGGTTGGACGGGAACGGAATCAAACTCAACTCGGAAGTGGTGGCACCCACGTCGTCGGTCAGCGTTCGCAAAATGAAAAAAGACAGCAAATCCACCTTGGGGTTGTTGGCGAGTGTTTCCCTCAAAAACCGCGAATCCCACGATGGCCGGCCATTCAAATGAAGCACGCGCACCCGGTCGCGGATCACCTTGACCTCAAAACTCCAGCGGTTATTGACCTCCACCGCCTCGCCCGCAAACACGGGAACCGAAAGCGTGTAAATGCGTTTGCCGATAGACGCCGGAGTGAATTGAAGCTCTGCAGTGTATTGCGAATCCTCTTCTTTCAGTGAAACGATTTTTGAAACCAGAATTTTATCGCCTTCTTTCAGCACCAGCGGAATATTT
>JAUVMD010000297.1 GCA_030600405.1 Nitrospirota bacterium | reverse complement strand
GGACCATAAAATAACCAATGGCGGCCAGAACCACCCCCACAATCAGCCCTCCCACCCACAGGGAAACAAAAACATCCCGAAATCCGTCCCACAGAGGGGTGAAAGCCGATAATCCCGATGTCCATACATTATCCCATTGAAAACCACTCAAAAGCTGGTCCAACCTGGACTGGTCAAAGGGTCTATCCAGAATGACAGCCCCCAGATAATAGGTCCCTAGAAAAATGAAGGGTGCCGTTAAAGCATTGGTTAACTGGGCGGCCACCATGGCGGAAATCTTACTGCATCTAAAAAGGGCGGCCAAAAACAGAGCGATGAAGGTTTGAACCCCAAAGGTGGGTGTGGTGCTGATAAATAATCCAAGAGCCACACCCCGGGCGAGGCTTTCGGGAGTGGCCTGTAATCGGATAAACCGATAATAAAAATATCTGCAGGCGCGCTTGATCGATTCCATAAATTTCATTTATAGTATTACTAACGGGGTAACGACCTTTCAATAATTATAACCTAAACATTCTCATAAACTTATGCCTTATTCTCTAAAAGATATCCAATGGATCCAGAGCCAACTGCGTGCTGAACATATCGGCCGGGAAATTATAAACTACGATTCTGTCGGTTCCACCAACGATATCGCGAAACGTCTGGTTGGCGAATCGGATAAGGAAGGGTCGGTTATTTTGGCTGGTAGCCAGACTCAGGGTAAAGGACGCCTGGGCAAAACCTGGTACTCAGAGGAAAATGTCGGTATTTATCTTTCCATTTTACTTAAACCTTCCCTGCCTCCGGAACAAATCGCGCAAATCACCCTGGTCGCAGGCGTGGCTCTGGTTCAGGCTATCAACGAATTCAGCCGGGTCCGGACTTTTTTAAAATGGCCGAACGATATTCTTCTCAATGGAAAAAAAGTCGCCGGTATTCTTACTGAACATTGCCAGGATGGGGCTCATTCAGGAGTCATTCTCGGCATCGGGATCAACGTCAATCATGCCCGCTTCCCAGTCTCTCTCCAGCACATTGCCACTTCAATGGCTATGGAGAACGGTGAAACTTTTGAAAGGCTTCCTCTCATCACCTTTCTTCTGAATCACCTGGACCAAGAATACCGGTCCTTTCTAAATAAGGGGATCTCACCCACTGTCGATCAATGGAATCTGAACAGTGACATGTTTGGGAAACACATTTCCCTGACCCAGGGAGCCCAGACGTTTTTTGGAACCGCAATGAACCTGGATAAGGAGGGGCAGTTGGTAATATTGATAGACGACGGTGAAAAAATCGCGTTTGCCTCCGGAGAAGTCACCTTGATGGAATGAATGCCTGCCTTGGAATCTTGACCGTCCCTCCACATTTCCCCATACCCTTAAATCCCGGAAAGCAACCCGCCGTCCCGATTAAATACACTGAAAAAATGGCCTTTAGATAATCTACTATCACTTCAGGAAGACTCCCCTGGGGCAGTCTGCTAAAATTGAACTCACCTGAAATAGAAATAGGCAAACAGTGTAAACAAGGGCTTTCAAGAAGTTCAGACATGCTTGAAATCGGTATCACTCTTCTTATTCTTTTATTTTTCATCTTTCCCGTTCCGGGCCTGGCGGTGTGTCTGGGAGCTTGGACATGTTACCTCATCTACGGCAAACTTCTTTTATTGAACCGCCAGCCACCTCATTGGAAAAAAATCGTCTGGATACAACTTCTGACCGGAGCCGCCGATACGATTTTAAGCTTCGTGATGGCGTTTATGTTGGCACTCACCGTTTATTTTTTAATTTTCGATGGCCTGCGCCTTTTTATATTTAATCTCATTTTTTGCTTTCTAATTTCTTTTCGTTGGTTTGATTTCACTCATGTTATTTACCGCCGCCTGGTATTAAAATTACAGCCACTCTCTTTACCACCTCCGAAAAACTCCATCTTTTGCATGTTGATTGGGCAGCGTTCCGGTACTGGGCTGGGAATCGGCATGAAAGCCGTTTCGCTCGACTCGGGTTATACTTATTGGGAAGGGCACCAACTGATATTCGACGGGGTCATGGCTCGCAAAGTATTTTCCCGAAAAACCGTTTTAACGGTTGAAAAGATCAGCTCCGAAAAAATCAAAATCGTCCAGGCCCGACAAAACTTAAACGAAAAAGCGGAGGCATGGATTATTATTATCCGGCAACAATTCTATCCCTTTAAAACCCGGGAATTGCGTGACCGGTGGTTTCAGCGATTGTCAGGCGTTCAGGATTCCGATACCCAAGGATTTCAGGTGGATGACGACCTGGAGTCCGCCCGGACTCCCTCCGCTTGAATACCCTCCCACCAGGTTATAGAATAAAACCCTAAACGAATTCAGGCCCAACCCATAGGAAAATCATGAAGGTTTCCATAGCAAAAGATTATTACAAAATCCTAGGGGTCAAAAAGAGCGCCAAATCCAAGGATATCAAAAAGCGGTATCGCGAATTGGCCCGTAAACACCACCCCGATACCAACCAGGGCAGCAAAAAGGCCGAGGAAACATTCAAGCGCATCTCCGAAGCTTACGAGGTTCTGGGTAACAGCAAAAACCGGAAAGAATATGACAAATTAAGGGCCAATGGACGCAAGCACCGGTCGGGCCGTTCCTCCGGAAGCCGCAACGAGGGCCACACCGATCCCTTTGATTTCGGACGACAATACACCCGGCAGGGTCCCCGAGAAGGCCAGCAAGACCCGTTCAGCCAGCCTCCCTTTGCCGACGAAACGGTCATGGACCCGGATATGCCCACCCGCGGATTCGACCTTCAGTTTATGGTCGACGTCCCCTTTGTGGTAGCCGCTCTTGGGGGTCAAATCCCCTATACCTACGACAAACACGTGACCTGTTCGGAATGCAGAGGCTCGGGAACAAATGATTACGAGGATCCGTGC
>JAUVMD010000327.1 GCA_030600405.1 Nitrospirota bacterium | reverse complement strand
AGCCCGGTTTCCAGGGTGGCGGGCTTGCCGCTTCCGGAGGCGGTGGCGCCTTTCATCTGCGGTTCGGTATCCTCGACCGCCAAATCCACGGTTTCCGGAAGCTCGAGGCCGATGGGTTTGTCTTCATGAAACTCCACCTTCACCTTGGTGTTGGGCAGGAGGTATTGCTTGGCATCGGCAATGATTTCGTCGTCGATAAATATCTGCTCGTAGGTATCGTTGTTCATGAAGCAGTAACCGGAGGCGTCGGAATATAAATATTCCATATTAGCCTGCTCGAGGCTGGCCCGCTCGACTTGTTCATCCGCGCGGAATTTGACTTCGGTCTGCGTTCCGTTTTTCAGATTACGCAGCTTGGCCTGGCAAAAGGCCCGCTTGTTGCCGGGGGTGCGGTGCTCCGAAGTCATCACACGGTATAGTTCCTTATTATAGACAATAACGTAACCCGGACGAATCCCATTTCCGCTGATATATGCCGCCATTCAAACGCCTCCAGCATGAAAAATTTTCGTTGGAGTCAAACGTATCATAAATCCCCCAACAAAATGAAGAAAATTTTCTCGCGAGGGCTCATAAAACCTGCGGGCAATAAACTCCGGATTATGGCACAATTCAACCTATGAGCTGTCCACTATGCTATTCCCCCTCGGAGTTTTTAATCAAAGCTGACCGGCGCGAGTACCACCTCTGCACGTCCTGCCGGCTCATCTTTGTCCCGTCCCGGTTTTTCATTACCCCGGAAAAAGAAATCGAACGCTACCTGGAACACGAGAACAGCCTCGACAACGAGGGCTACGTCCACTTGTTCCAGGAGAAAATAGGCATCATCCAGGACCACTGCCCGGACGTCCAAACCGTTCTGGATTACGGCTGCGGATACGAACCTGTCCTGAAAACCCTGCTGGAACGGGCCGGATTTGAGGCGGAAGGATATGACCCTTACTTTTTCCCGGAACTCAAAGAAGGCTCGGCTTACGATCTGATCGTCTCCACGGAAACTTTCGAGCATCTCAAACAACCCGGCGAAGAATTAAAAAAAATCGCTCCCCTGCTGTCGCCCCACGGATACTTTGCGGTGATGACCCAATTCTACCCAACACAAAACGGACAACTGGACAAACTCGGTTTTCTCAACTGGTATTACAAGCGCGATCCTACTCATATCTGCTTTTACGGTCCGAATACCTTCGAATGGATTGCGCACCACCATAATTTTGATATGATCCTGAACAATGGCAAGGATTTCGTGATCCTCCAAAAAACCACCTCTTCTTAACCTACAAAGGAAAACCCAATACACAATGGCCGGAGAATATATTTTTTCAATCAGCGAGCTCAGCAAAACCTACGGATCAAAAAAAGTTTTTGAGGGCATCAACCTGTTCTTTTACCACGGCGCCAAAATCGGCTTCGTCGGCGAAAACGGCACCGGTAAATCCACCCTGCTCCGCATCATGGCGGGCGAGGACAAGGAACACGACGGCCGCGCCGAACCGCTCAAAGGCACCCGCATCGGGTTCATGTCCCAGGAGCCGCAACTCGATGCCAATAAAACGGTACGGGAATCGGTCGAGGAAGCCTTTGGTGACATCAAGCGGATGATTGACGAATTCAACGAAGTCTCCGCCAGCATGGCCAACCCCATGTCCGATGACGAAATGGAAAAAGCCATGGAAAAAATGGGACGCCTGCAGGATGCCATCGATTCAGCCGACGGCTGGGAGCTGGACCGGCAGATCGACGTGGCAATGGATGCCCTGGTCCTGCCGCCGGACGATCAGAATACCGGCACCCTCTCCGGCGGCGAGGCCCGGCGCGTCACCCTGTGCCGCCTCCTGCTCCAGAAACCGGATATCCTCCTGCTCGACGAACCGACCAACCACCTCGACGCCGAAACCGTGCAATGGCTGGAAGAAACCCTGCGTGATTACTCCGGCAACGTGATCGTCTCCACCCATGACCGGTACTTTCTCGACAACATCACGAAGTGGATATTGGAACTCACCGGCGGCAAGGGGATTCCATTTGAAGGCAATTACTCCTCCTGGCTGGAACAAAAATCCGCGCAACTGGCGCAACGCGAGAAAACCGAATCCAGCCTACAGAAACGGCTGGCGAAGGAACTCGAATGGTTGAAGTCGACCCCCAGCGCGCGCCGGTCCAAAAACAAGGCCCGCATCAGCGATTACGAAAAACTTGCCGCGCAGAAAACCAAAGTCGAGGAAAATTCGCTTGATATCCAAATCCAGCTCGGCCCCCCCCTCGGCGAAAAAGTCATCGTCGCGGAAAACCTTACCAAGGGTTTCGCTGGCAATGTGCTGATCGACGGCCTCAGTTTCGCCGTACCGCGCGGCGCGGTGGTCGGGCTCATTGGCCCCAATGGCACCGGCAAGACCACATTGTTCCGCATAATCGTCGGCGAGGAGCAACCCGACGGCGGATCTCTGGAATTGGGATCGAGCGTGGCGCTCTCCTACGTCGACCAGCACCGGCACGACCTCGACGGCACCAAAACCGTGTACGAGGAAATCTCCGGCGGCGACGACCGCATCGAAATCGCCGGTAGCAACCTGAACGCCCGCGCTTACGCCGGACGATTCAACTTCAAAGGATCGGACCAGCAGAAAAAAGTGGCCGACCTCTCCGGCGGAGAACGTAACCGCGTGCACTTGGCGAAGTTGCT
>JAUVMD010000273.1 GCA_030600405.1 Nitrospirota bacterium | reverse complement strand
TCATGATCTGGGTGGTGGTTTGCTTCGGCTCGTCAATGAGGGAAACCAGCGCGTTAATCACTTCGGTCAGGTTGTGACTGGGAAATGAGCATGCCATACCTACCGCGATTCCCGATGAGCCGTTGATCAGCAGATTGGGAATACGCGAGGGCAGAATTTCTGGTTCTCTGAGCGTGTTGTCGTAGTTCTGCCGGAAATCGACCGTGTCTTTTTTAATATCGTTCAGAATGTACGAAGTGATCGGTGTCAGTCGGCCCTCGGTGTAACGATAGGCTGCGGGAGGGTCGCCGTCCAGCGAACCAAAATTACCTTTGCCGTCCACCAGGGGGTAACGCATAGAAAAGTCCTGTGCCATACGCACCATGGATTCGTAAGTAGACGCGTCGCCATGCGGATGATATTTACCCAAAACCTCACCGATGATTTTCGCCGACTTCACCGGCTTGGAGTCGGAGGTTACCCCCATGCTGTTGATGGCGAAGAGGATGCGACGGTGAATCGGTTTCAGTCCATCGCGCACGTCCGGAAGGGAGCGCGAAACGATGGTGGAAAGCGCATACGTCAGAAAACGGTTTTCCAACTCTTGGGTGATGTCCGATGCTTTTTCTTTAGCCATGTTTGAGTAAAGTGGGTAAATGAGATGCCCGGTGGACTACTTCCTGTGTGTTATGGCAACAGAAATGAGGTGTCTGAAGCGGGTTTGAGGTAAATGAATTTTAAAGAAGCGCTTGTAAGCTACCGACTAACTACTTCAATTATAAGAATTTAATCGCTGAGGTCAAATTTGTAAAGAATAAAATACAGAACAGGGGGGTTTCTGATACTATATTTACACTACATGCAGGTGCTTTCCCGGTGTTCAAAAAAGCGGTTTAAATGGCTATGATAAAAGGTTTTGCCATTCCCACAAATGAAATTTCCATAAACTTTTGGGATTATTAAAATCTTTTTCAGGGCAGGGCCATCCTAAAGTCAGCTTAAAGGGGAAATACGGTTTTGATTTCCCGTCAATCCGATTTAAAATTTCATCCAGATTACAACCATCCCCTATCGCCACCCGGCGTAGGCTTCCAATCGTTTAATGGTTAACTGTTTACCGCGATTGTTTGGGATACCTCTTAGGAGAAACAAATGTCTGATCAAGACTTACAGGTAAAGGTCATGGCCGCGTTAAAAACCGTCATGGACCCGGACCTTCATAAAAATATTGTTGATTTGGGTTTTGTTAAAAACCTGAATATAGATAGCGGGAAGATAAAGTTTGATGTGGAATTGACCACTCCCGCCTGTCCGGTAAAAGAACAACTGAAAAACGAGTGCAGCGACAAAGTGGGAGCCATCGATGGCGTGACGGCGGTGGATGTCAACATGACCGCCACGGTGCGTGCTTCCGAACATTCACAACCCATTCTAACCGGTGTGAAGAACATCATAGCGGTCGCCAGCGGCAAGGGCGGAGTCGGTAAATCGACGGTCAGCACCAACCTCGCGATAGCCTTAAGCCTGAGCGGTGCGACGGTGGGGTTGATGGACGGAGATGTTTACGGTCCCAGTATTCCCAAAATGTTGGGGATACCTATCACACCGCCCAAAGGTGCCGCGAACAATAAATTTCATCCTCATGAAAAACACGGCCTCAAGGTGGTTTCCGCCGCATTTCTGACGGAAGAAGGCCAGCCGCTGATGTTGCGCGGTCCCATGCTGGGAGGCATTATCCAGCAGTTTTTACAAAACGTGGAATGGGGCGAGCTCGATTACCTGGTGATCGACCTGCCTCCCGGAACCGGCGACGTGCAGTTGACGCTCACCCAGCGTGCTCCCTTGTCGGGCGGGGTGATTGTGACGACGCCCCAGCAAATCAGCCTGATCGACGCCGAAAAAGGTGTCAAGATGTTCCAGCAGGTGAAAGTGCCGGTGCTCGGTGTGGTCGAGAACATGAGCTACTTTGTCTGTGATGGGTGTGATAAGAAACATTTCATCTTCCAGTCCGGGGCGGGCCAACAGTTAGCCGACAAGTTTAAAGTTCCCATTCTGGGAGAAATCCCTCTCATCCCCGATGTGGTTACCAGCGGCGATTCGGGAATGCCGATCACGCTCAGTCAACCGGACTCCCCAGCCAGCCAGGCCTATCGCCATTTGGCGGGGCAGGTGGCGGCGCAGATCAGTATTAACCAGTCGCAGGAAGCCAAGAAGGTGGGCGCCGGTTTTGAGTTGGCCTGGAAAGGCTGAAGCGGAACTTTAATCCTTAATTCCGGGAAAGAATATGGCAGAAGAAACCCCCGAGGGACCGAACGGTCCCTCGCCGAGCGATATCAAACAGATCGATGAAAGTACGTTGGGAATCACCTGGACCGACGGGCATGAATCCGTCTACCATGTGAAACTACTGCGGGAGAAGTGTCCCTGCGCCAACTGTATCGACGAATGGTCCGGTGAAAAGAAAATCAAGCCGGGCATGATCCCCGACACCATCCGTCCCCTCAACCTCAAAACCGTGGGCCTCTACGCCATTCAATTCGACTGGAACGATGGCCACAGCACGGGACTGTATCCCTACTCCTTACTCCGGGAACTGTGCCAGTGCGAGGAATGCAAAGCCAAATCCGCGGCCTAGAATATCTCAAAAATAAAAAAGCCCGACTATAGGGTCGGGCTTTTTGAGTGCCGTTAAAAAATTCGGGCTGGATCTATTTCGGTTACATCCCCACCTTGTCGCGGACTTCGTCCATCAATGCGCCGTCGATCACCTTGAGGCCTTTATCTCTGGCGAAGTTGAGAACGGTTTTCTTGGCCATGCCTCTCACGAAAAATGGCACCTTCTGGATACGGTCCTTCGCTTCCTGCGTCCATTCGAAATCCCCTTCTGCCGGAGCCGCCTTTTTCAGTTCCTCTTTGCCCTGGGCTAACGTGGAACCCATCATGCCGAAGGGAGTGTTGGCCATATCGGACGGACCGCCTGCTTCTACGCCCAGTTTGCTGACAAATTCGGTTTCAAATTTATTGGTCAGCATGGCAATGGAATGCCCGCATTTTTTGCATTTGAATTTCAAAGTGATGTTGTTCTTTTCCTCCGGCATGATGCCGTCGACCTGCGTTGCCATTTGCTCGTCGCAGGGTATGCAAAGGAATTTCATTGTCGCTCCTTAGTTGGATTTA
>JAUVMD010000067.1 GCA_030600405.1 Nitrospirota bacterium | reverse complement strand
GGATAAAGATTTACAGTCACTCAAAAATTTAAAAGAATTCGGAGTCGATGCCCGCTGTCTCACCCACCGGCGAGTACTCATCCACCAGTTCCTTGTAGTCGTCAAACCAGTAAGCATCGGGATTGCGCTTGAACACCATAAACTTGGCATCGGTGTCTTCGTCCGCGGCACGGAGATATTTGAAGTAAATATACTTCTCGGTCAGGCCAACCACCTCAATTTTTCCGGTGGTGTGGGACATCACAAAGCGAGCCCGCTTGGCAAGACCTGAACAGCGGGTGCGCGCCGTTTCGAAAATTTCAAACGCCTCTTCCAGGGGAGTAACATAGATACGGTTCCCCAGGGTGGGACGGCATTGGAATACATAATAAGGAGGAACGCCGATATAAGACAATTTGTTGAACATCTCGGCAAGAACGTCGGGATCATCATTCACTCCGGCAATCATCGGAGTCTGGTTGACCACAATGGCCCCCGCATTCAACAGAAAACTGAGGCCGCGCACCGCTTCGGGAGTCAACTCGCGCGGATGGTTGAAATGCGCCATCACGTAAATCCGCTTCTCCGGCGTGCTGTACCTCCGGAACATCGCCTCCAGGGAGGGATCGTTATAGATCCTCATGGGATTGAACGCGGGAATCTTGGTGCCGATGCGAATGATGTTAACATGATCCACCTCACGCACCTTCTGGATAATCGGCTCCAGTTTGGAAGTGGACATGATGAGAGGATCGCCGCCGGTCAGCAGAACGTTGTTGATCTCCTTGTGTGTCCGGATGTATTCCAATCCTTCACTCACGTCCTTGGTGACTTCCTCGTTTTCATCCATGAACAGACGCTTGCGGAAACAGAATCGGCAATACGCCGCACACACTTCGTTCACCAGCAACAGAGCGGTGGAATCGTATTTGTGCTCCACTCCCTTGGCGACGGTGTAGGATTCTTCATCGGAGGCATCCAACTTCCCCCAATCATCCAGTTCCTGAACATCCGGCATGACGATGCGGCGAATAGGATCTTCCGGATCGTCCCAATCGATCAACGATTGATAGTAATCGTTGGTGCGGAAAATAAATTTCTCGTTGACTTCTTCCAGTCTATTGATTTCACTCTGACTCAACTGTGGAATCTGCTCCAGCTTGGTCAGGTATTTAGCATTCTTCGTGACATTGCCGTTTGAATTATTGTTAGTCATTGGGCACCTCCCTTCTAATTTCATGAGGCCTTTTTGGCTAATCAATGATCCGCGTTAACCATTGCTTCTAAAAAGACTCAACCTCATACAAAAAAAACCAGAACCTGTGTAAATAATCCGTTTCACAGCTTGAAAACTCCTAAGGCTGTTTATTCTGCGATTATTTCGGGGACGGTCCTGGCTGCCTTTAAACTTCCCCAACGGATATCAAAAAAACTCTTAATAAATCTGTGTCCCGCCTGTCTGCTCTGTTGCGACTCAACGATCCAACTCAACTGATGCAGACAATTGTTTCAAAAAGTTGCTGTTGGGAGTTGGATGTGAATTTTCTCGTTGGATGTGAATTTTCTCAATATGTTCTTCAAATTGCAAGGGTTTAAATAAAATTTTATTTTTGAAAAAATTGATTTTATTCCATTCATATTTTTAGAAAAATCACATTGAAAATTTTTTAAAAACTGTTTTTGTGTGCGAGTCACAATTAAAAAAAAATTAAACTAAAAGCCAAACTATTTTTTTTGCCCAACAACAGTATCCAAATTACTTTTTTAAAATCTATCAGTTACACCCCTCATTAACGGAAATAACCGCCATGAAACTTGAGCCGAGAAAAAGGGAATTCTCCCCAATGCCAGGGACTTCTGTTAATAAATAAAATCGCCGGTGGGCGAAAATCAAGCGAAATTATTAAAGGGTGGGAATTCTGCAGCAGAGGTTTGTAGCAGAAAATACATTCAACTTTAATACTAGAGGTTGAAAATTCTCGATGGAGGGGATTTTGGGCTCTGAAACGCTGAGGGGTCAGATCAGCCCCAGTTCAGAGCCAATCTTCTTAAATGCGGCCACTGCCTGGTCCAGATCGGGGGTCTCGTGGCCTGCAGAGACCTGGATGCGGATGCGCGCCTCGCCCTTGGGCACCACTGGATAGCTGAAGCCGATCACGTAAATGCTCTCTTTCAGAAGCTTATCCGCCATATCATGAGCCAGCGAGGCCTCTCCCAGCATAATCGGAATGATAGGATGCTCCCCCGGCCGAATATCAAACCCCGCCCGAGCGATCTCTTCCCTGAAATGGGTGGTATTGGCCTGGAGCTTCGTCACGAGATGCGGGCTCTGGTCAATCATACCAATCACCTTCAGGGTAACCGCGGCGATGACCGGTGACAATGAGTTGGAGAACAGGTAGGGCCGCGACCTCTGCCTCAGTAGTTCGACAATCTCCTTCCGGCCGGTGGTGAACCCGCCCGACGCTCCGCCCAGGGCCTTGCCGAAGGTCGAAGTGATGATGTCCACCCGCCCCATCACTTGCCGGTACTCGATACTACCCCGCCCTGTCGGCCCGAAAAAGCCGGTGGCGTGGGAATCGTCCACCATCACCCAGGCCCCGTAGCGCTCGGCGAGATCACATATTTCTCCCAGGTGAGCGACATCCCCGTCCATGCTGAACACGCCGTCGGTGGCGATCATCTTGAACCGGCTTTTTTCAGCGCGCTTGAGCTGGGTCTCCAGGTGGGCCATGTCGCTGTGGTTGAAGCGGAAACGCGCCGCCTTGCACAACCGGACGCCGTCGATGATGCTGGCGTGGTTGAGCCGGTCGCTGATGATGGCGTCCTTCTCATTCAAAAGCGTCTCGAACAGCCCGGCATTGGCGTCGAAGCAGGAGGAATACAGAATCGTGTCCTCGGTCTGTAGAAACTCAGAGACCCTGTTTTCGAGCGCCTTGTGGATTTCGCTGGTGCCGCAGATGAAGCGTACCGAGGCCATGCCGTAGCCATATTGATCCAAGGCCTGCTTACCCGCCGCGATCAGATCCGGGTGATTGGCCAGTCCCAGGTAGTTGTTGGCGCAGAAATTGAGTACCCCCCCGCCGGCGGTCTTGATGTGGGCCTGCTGGGGAGACAGCAGAACCCGTTCCTCTTTATAAAGACCCGCCTGGCGAATCTCCTCCAATTCATTCTGGATATGTTTTATCTGGTCAGTAGGCATGGCATGACCTCCCTACATTAATGAGGGTTTTTACCCATTAATACTTCAAAATGGTTTTGGGGTTGGTTTTGATCGCCTGCTCGAAGGGTTCGCGGTCGAATTGGTGAAAGGGAAATACCGTGCCCTCCCCCTTGTTCAGAATGACTTCCCAGATTTTGTCCTGCAGGTCGTGCCCCTTCGACGTCAAAAGATTGTTGACGATGTACCAGGTCTGGAACACCTTGCGCCCGACGACACTGTGCAGGGTCTTGCCGAGCATGATGATCTGCTGAAAATCGGTCAGCGTATAATCGCCGGACGAAACGCCGAATAGGATGACGTCGCCCCCCGCCCGCGTCGAAGCGATGGCGGTGTTCAGCGCCTGGTTGCTCCCGGACATCTCGAAGGCCACGTCCACCCCCTCGCCGAGACAGGTTTTGTGGATTTGATTGACGATTTCCGGATCGGGCGCTACCGAACCTTTGCCGGTGGACCCTACTAGGACTTTGAGTGCCTGGTCGACCCCGAGCCGTCCCGCCAGCTCCAAATTTTGTGGATTGGGATCTATGCCGATGATGGTAGTCGCGCCCATCGCCCGCGCTACCAGCACTGCGAACAGGCCGATGGTGCCGCACCCGAAAATCGCCACCGTCTTGCCGCGCAGATCGACCCGACTGCAGGCGTGCACGGCGTTGCCCAGCGGTTCCTGGATGGCCGCCACTTCGGGACGGATCAGGTCGGTATCGGTCCGCCACAATTCCTTGGCGGGCAGTTTGACGAGGTCGGCGAAACAGCCGTCGGTGGAGATGCCGATGATGAGGTGGTTGGCGCAGACGTGCTCCTCGCCGATTTTACATTGATGGCACAGGCCGCAGAAGATATGGGATTCGGCGGAGACGATGTCGCCGGGACGGTAGCCGTAATAGTTGGCGGCGTAGGAGCCGGTCTCCACCACCTCGCCGAGCAGTTCGTGGCCACAGACGCGGTAAGAGTGACCCTCGCTGTCCAGCGAGTCGAAGATCATGTCCGCAAACGCGTGGCGGAACCAGATGCCCTTGTCCGAGCCGCAGAACCCTGTGTAGATGGGCTTGATGAGCACCCGCCCGCCGTCGTTGGGAATATTGGCCTCGTCGAGGGTCGGCTGGTCGACGTCGGCAAACGTCATGCCGGTGGTGGTGTCCCACTCGCCGCGTTTGATATCGAGAATCAGCGCCTTCATCAAACCTCCTGATTATAAAACTCTAATAATATTGTAACGCGGATGAAGGCTGGCAACCTTTTCTTTTTACGATGACGGACGGGCGCGCTGGTGAGCCCATTGGCGGAGATGGGTGATCTTTTCCTCCGCCGTCACTGCCAGAGGCACCGTTTCCTTGATGCTTTGCAGGACATCTTCCGTGGTAAACTCCCGGTCCTCGGCAAAGGCCCGGTACATGGCGGAGAGAATGGCCTGTTCGATTTCGGCCCCGCTGAATTGGTCGGCCTCCTTCGCCAGACGATCCACATCGTATTTTTGGGAATCTCTCTTTTTGAGACCGAAGTGAATCTCGAAAATCATTTTCCGCTCGAACGCCGTGGGCAGATCGATGAAAAAGATTTCGTCGAACCGTCCCTTGCGCAACAGCTCCGGCGGCAGGCTTTCGATATCGTTCGCGGTGGCGATGACGAACACCGGCTTGACCTTCTCCTGCATCCAGACCAGAAAGGTTCCGAACACCCGCGAGGTAACGCCGGAGTCGACCGACCCCGAACTTTGCAGTCCGGAAAACCCTTTCTCGATTTCGTCCAGCCACAGCACGGCAGGACTCATCGCTTCGGCGAGGGCGATGGCCTTGCGCATGTTCTCCTCCGAGTTGCCGATGAACGAGTTGAAGATTTTACCGACGTCAAGCCGGAGCAGAGGCAGATTCCATTCGGAGGCGATGGCTTTGGCGGCCAAACTTTTCCCACACCCCTGCACGCCCAGCATGAGCAGTCCCTTCGGCTCCGGCAGGCCATACTCGCGGGCTTTGTGGCTGAACGCCCCACCACGCTCCTTCAACCATTCTTTGAGTTTGTCCAGCCCACCCACGACGGACAGCGTGGTCGACAGGCCGATAAAATCGAGGATGCCGGATTTGCGGATGAGCTGTTTCTTTTCGTTGATGATGTGCGGTAAATCGTCCTTGCAGAACTTGCGGTCGGTGATCAGCGCCTTGGCGTACACATTCTCCGCCTCGTGACGGGTGAGGCCGAGCGTGGCCTGGATCACTTTTTCCTGCAGGTCCTGGGTCAGCTCCACCTTGACCTTTTGCGAATTGCGGTACGGCTCCAACAGATTGTTCAGCACTTCGGCCAGTTCGCCAGCATCGGGCAGGGGCAGGTCGAATACGTTGATGTCCTTTTCCAGCTCCGGCGGAATTTTCAGCACCGGCGACACCAGCAGAATCGTTTTATAACTGCGCTTCAAGTGGTGCACCAGGTCGCGCATCAACCGCAGAACTTTTTCCTGCTCCATGAAGGGATGAAAATCCTTCAGCACGAATATCGCTTTTTTGTCGGAGGCGTCGATGTACTTCAACGCCTCTTCCGGCTGAGTCGATTTTTTAGCATCGCCCTGCGGTGGTTGAAACCCTTTGGAGCAGGACCAGACAATGACCTCCTTGCCGGTGGTGCGGCCCACTTCCTCCAGCATTTCTTCGGCGCGGGTTTCCTCGCTGGTCACCATATAGATCAACGGGTAACGCGCCCGAATGCTGAGAGACAACTGCTGTTTCAAATTATTCATGGATGGTTCCGTCTGTTAAAGTTCGAGAAACGATGACCGGTCCTCCACCGCGTGGGGTTCGTGGACCAATTGATGATAATGAAAACTCTGCGGATCGAGAATCGCCATGCGGTTGGCAGTTTCGCTGATGGCCACGGACTGGATTCCCCCGACCAATGGGAGCTTCCAAACCAAGTCTCCACCGGGGACCTTATAGCAGGACAGCATGTCGCCGGAGGGCACCAGCTCGAGAATATCCTTTTTATATTGGCCGAACCGGGAATGCGAGCTGTGGGCGGTATATTCCCCCAACCAGCGTCCGTCATGGCGGCATAACAGCAGGCCGCCTTGTTGGTTTCGAAAGACGACCTTTTTTTTCAGGGCAATGATTTCCTGGATCGGCCCTTCCATTTTATGTTGCCATTGTTCCCTGCCATTCAAATCCAATCCATAACAGCGTCCCATTTTTCCGCCGGCAAATATTCCGTCCTGGGTGAGTTCGAGCGCGGTGACCGGTCCGCCCAATACGGTCCGCTTGAGCTTAAAACTCTTCAAGTCCAGCACGAACAAAATTTTCGGTGAGGATTGAAACACCGCCCGGCGCGCGAGTTTGTGAATGCGCAGGTTATAAATCTCTTTTTTGAGATTGCGGCTCCAGATTTTTTTGCCTTGCCCAGTGTAACAGGTCAGCGTCTTGAATTTATCAAACGCCAAAACGGCGGTCCCCGAGGGGGCAAGCGCGACTTCACTCAACTCGGCGTTGTAAAAAGTCAGGTGCTTCTCGCGCAGGGTCTGCGTATCCAGAATGAACATCTCGGTGTGGCTGGACAGTAATACCCTCTTGCCGTTCCGGGAAAGCCGGGCATTAGGAAGACGCGTCAAGAAATGCTTGATCCACTC
>JAUVMD010000125.1 GCA_030600405.1 Nitrospirota bacterium | reverse complement strand
ACGAGGATATTCGACTCTATTGTAAAGGGTGATATGAACTTCGAACCCGGTTTGCCTGAATCCTTCAAAGTGTTGCAAAAAGAGTTGCAGGCGTTGGCATTGGATATTGAACTACTTAAAAATGGTGATTTAGAGGTAATTTAGGGCATGATTCTCGCCTCAATAGTTGGCAATTTCATTGGTGTAAGATGTCTCAGATTACCCAAGAGAGAACCCCTACAATCCACATTTTCTTTTAAATTAGCAATTTAGAGGATCATCACCCTAATCTACGGAAAGAACCTTTTTTTTGAGAACTTTGCCCTTGGTAAAATCAACCGAGCAGACATAGCGGGAGAAGCCGAATTCCTGAATCATGGCATTGAACTGGCCATGATCCCAGGTTTTAGGGTCCTTCAATTTTTTCAACTTTTCAGTTTTCTTTTCAAAGTCCCGGGGTCGAATGATGCCGATGATCTCACCCTTGGAAGGCTCCTTGTCAAATTTTTCCAGCCAGTATTTATCGAATTCCACTTTTCCCGCGCGGGCCACAACATTCATAATTGATTCCCCAATTTTAACTTGGACGCAAAATTTCTTGACCTGCAGTTTGGCGTCGCCGCTTCCACAGGAAGATATCAATGATGAGCACAATACAACTAAAATGATTGCCAGGGTTTCTCTTAAGGTGAATTGAAAATGACTGACTGATTTGATAATATGGTTTGGATTCATAGCTCGGCATATTTATAGAAATAGATCGCGAGGCGGTCCGGTGATTAATAATCCAGATAAAGGTAAATTTTAGACCCTATAATACAACAAGAAAAACCCGTTTGTGAAAGGGTTAAGGCTAAAAAATAACCATGGGCCGATGATTTATTTTATTGTGTATCGAAAACAATTCACTGTGTGATCGTTCACCATTCCCGTAGCCTGCATGAAGGCGTAGCAGATGGTGCTGCCGACGAATTTGAATCCCCGTTTTTTCATATCCTTACTCATGGCGTCGCTTTCGGGGGTGGTGGCTGGGATCTCGGAAAGTTTTTTCCATTTATTATGGATGGATTTACCCCTGATAAAGGACCAACAATACTTGCTGAAGGTACCGAATTCTTTCCGAATCTCCAGGTAGACGCGGGCGTTAAGCCGTACGGAATAGACCTTGAGCTGGTTGCGGATAATGCCCGGATTTTTCAAAATGGTTTCCAATTGCTTATCGGTCAGGCGGGCCAATTTTTCCGGATCGAATCCCTTAAAAATATTGCGGTAGTTATCTCGTCGGTTGAGAATAGTTTCCCAAGACAGCCCAGCTTGCGCCCCTTCGAGGATAAGGAATTCAAACAATTTGCGGTCGTTTTTTACGGGTTTGCCCCACTCCCGGTCATGATAAGTCACCATCAGGGGATTTTTGGAGCCAACCCATTCACATCGTGTTTTCAAAGCGGTCTCTCTTTCCATGGAAAACCCAATTTTATAGAGAATGACCCTACATGTCACGGGAGATTTTCTTGTAAGTTTCATTCCCTTCAAAAGACTAAAATACTAGGCCCGGTAATGGTAAGGAGCTGATATGAAATCCATGATTGAGTTTAATAAGAAAGTTTTAGGGATGAAGTTCCCCTGGAATTTGTGGATGGGATTGTTGATTCTGGTCAACATAGGGGGCGGCCTGTTTTTCATTCGCACTGCGGAAGGCCAGTTGGCCCTGATCTGTATGATGGCCGCCTTTTTGATTATGTGGGGCATTTATGTCAAAAAGGGATTTGTCCGCCTATTGGGACTGGGGCATCTGATTGCCTGGACTCCACAGGTCGTCTGGTATGCCCAGGTGGTTGGGAACACGGAAGGGTGGTTCCAATACTGGCTGATCTCTGCAATAGCTGTGAATGGGTTGTCTTTGGCGATCGACTTTGTGGACGTGATTCGTTATTCACTGGGCGACAAACAACCCATGTAATCTTAACCGCTACTTCGCATCACGGTTGACAGCATCGGGCGTAAAGGCTGGTATGCAGACCGCGATATATTCCGCCCCGCCCGGTGTGCTGTAGCGCACCCATTCCCCTTTATGAGCCATGATTGCCTGCCCAGCGTTGACTTCGAAAATCTTTTCCTTCGTTTCCATAAACAGGGTGCCCTTGAGCACTACGGTGTACTCATCGAACTCCGGCGTTTGCCCGGGCTCCTTCCAGTCCGCAGGACTTTCCATTTTGGCAATGCTGATCTCCTTCGTGTTGCTGTTCACGCAACCGATGAATTCCTTGATGATCTTCGGCACATTCCCTATCGCTTCAATAATTTTGGGCGAATCAATAAATTCAGGCATAATGTTTCCTTGAATAATTGTAAGGATAATTAGAGTTTGGTTTGAAGTTTACGAAATCATTGGAACAATAATACCAGACTCGAATGAGACGGAGAAACAAAAACCGTCGGGCTGGTGGCGGGATGGGTGGAGGGGTCGAATCGGAAAATATTTACCGCAGTTTGAATAGTTTGAAAAATCCAAAGGCCGCGCACAGGCCACCGAGGACCATCATCACCATGGCTTTATCGGGCGGGGCGCCGTTCAGTGCCTGATTCAATTTAGAGGAAACCGATTGGGTAATATTGTAGCCCCAGAACAACAGCGCGCCTCCCGCCGCCAGCATGACGATTCCTTGTGCTTTATTTTTCATGCCCTCTCCTCTTGGTTCAGTATTGGCAAAAGACATGTTTAGATTAAAGGATTAATCCACAAAATTAAACAAATTTTGAGAGGAACAACCGGATAGGAGGATTGGATAAGGGTATAATAACCGTATGTCCAGACACCCTATCCCAAAAGAAGAGATCTTTTCTCCTCCGGTGGTGCTGTTTGACGGGGTGTGCAAGCTCTGTAACGGGAGTGTAAATTTCATTCTACGAGTCGACCGTAAAGGACTATTGAAATTGGCCCCCCTGCAGTCGGAATACGGCCGGGCTATTTTAAAGAAATATGGAAAACATTCCGATCCGCTGGATTCCATCATGCTGTTGGAGGGCGCGCGGTTGACTGGAAAATCCACCGCCATCATCCGGATTTCAAAATATCTCGGCGGGGCATGGCCTCTGTGCATGATTGCTCTAATTATTCCTCGTTTCATCCGTGACACGTTTTACGATGTTGTTGCAAAAAACCGCTACCGCTGGTTCGGCAAATACGACACCTGTCGTATACCCGATACTGAATATGAGGATCGGTTTTACAGTTAAAACTAAATAATTAGGATCGGTTTAAAGAAGCTCCCTGGAGAATGTCTGGCAGGGGTTGCGGACGGCGTAGGAATAAATGATGGGCATGAATTCCGAGAATTTGGAATTGCCGGGGGCGGAGGAGAGGGGGAGGGTCATCGGATACTGAAAGGTGCCGCTTTTCAAGTCTTCGCTCGGCCAGTAGAACCAGTCGGGATCGGCGGCCAGTTTTGGGAATCGTTGATCAAACTCATCCTTTGAAAGATAGCGGGCGTTCTCCATGCAAAAGTTGACAAAATAAGCCCTCACGACAATGGCCTGTTGCACCGTTTTGGAATCCTTTAGATACAACATCACCAACACTCCCATCAATAACAAGAGACTCAAAACAAAAGCCACAATTTTAAATTTTCTCTCTGATTTCATAGAATCAGTATAACAGGAGAAAGGGCCAAATTAGCTCCGGGCCTTGCACGGTTGGGTCTAGAGCGGCACACGGGTTGCTGGGAACCTGGAGTGCCTCTACACACGCAGATGGTGCGAAGATAAAGGTTGGTTTGCCCAACTGAGTTGCGGCCAAATTGCCCCTACGGCGAGTAGGGCGGGGACTACCAAAAAATTTTGTAACCGACTATTTTTAAAGGCTTACCTCAATTGGAGGTCTTTGAGATGCCCTAAAAGTCCCCATTCATGGAGGCCGTCAAACCCAAGGCAGACACTCTAACTTAATATGTGATACAACTTACAGGGGCAGGTCACTAGCCCAGCTGATAAGGTAAGAGGTAAGTTTTTTCCGGCACATCAGATTGACAGCACCCGAAAGGGCGTTTCCAGGCCAGTCGGTAATTATTTCATAGGAATTTGAGGAGTTTGCTGTATGAAACCATTATCTTTCCCCGTGCTACTCACAATTCTCCTTACCCTCTTCATCCCTTTCAATACAGCTTTTCCAGCGGATCAACCTGCGGGTCAGGTAGCTTCGCAAGCTCCTGTTTCGGCGGCAGTCCTCAGAGCAAAAATCAAGGAGGTCGAGGCGAACGTCGACCTTGATGAGAGCACTAAAGGAAAATTGACCAATCGCTATCGAACGGCACTCAGTAATTTGGAGATGGCGGCCTCCAACCAAAAGACCGCAGAAGAGTTTTTAAAATCCAGGACTACTGCGCCGGAGCAAACCAGGAAAATTTTTGAGAAGCTCGAACAGGCGAAGGAATCTTCAAAGGATCCTTTATCTGATTTGAAATTGAAAATAACCAAGGATACGCCGTTACCTGAGATCGAACAGCTTTTGCACCAGGAGGATGCCAATTTTGCCGCGATTCTGGCCAAGCTTTCCGACGCAAAAGAGCAATTAAGGATTATGTTGAACCGCCCGGCTGTCGTTCAGAAAAGGCTCGTCGAGGCAAAGGGGCGGCAGGCAAAAATTTCCGACGAAATCCAAATGCCCGCTCCCAAGACCGAATCACCCCAGGAGAAGGAGGTTCGGCGTTGGTTGCTTGTTACCGAGGAACTGGCGCTTCGCTCAGAAATAAAATTGCTTGACAACGAGTTGCTCAGCCAACCCATGCGCATAGATCTCCTAAAGGCATACATAGACCAACAGACATGGGGAATCAAGCCGGTCGAAGCACGTGTTCACAAACTTCAAGAAAAGTTGGGTGAACTCCATATCGCCCAGGCAAAAAAAACCCAGGTAGAAACACAGGTGGCCCAGCAATTGGCTAAAGGAAAGCATGCTCTGGTCCAAGGGTTGGCCGAGAAAAATGCTGCATTGAGCGAAGACATTTCTTTTTTGGCGACTCACCTTGAGGACCTGATAAATAGAAAAGACGATGTACTCAAGGAGACGGAACGACTCCATGATAATTATCAGATATCCAAGCAAAGGATGGAACTGGTTGGTATGAGCCAGGTATCGGGTCGCAATTGACCCGAATGCCCTCCCGTTTCGATTTACCCAATCGGTGCGGTTCCCAGCGCGCTTAGAGGAGCTTTGCGGCAATCTCGAGGAGATGTCTATCGTCGGTACTGGT
>JAUVMD010000190.1 GCA_030600405.1 Nitrospirota bacterium | reverse complement strand
CCTGGATCAGGTCACCGTGGAGTTCCTCACTCACCGGGGTTTCCAGATGGTTCCAGAACACCAGCGCCCCTTTGGAGTCCGCGTAATCAATCAAATATTGATAAGGCTGGACTCCCTGGTCACCCTGATACTGATCGAAAGGAGAGCTTTTAAAAGGATGCGTATTGGCGGCCAGCAAGGCCATGACCAGGGCAAATATAAAAGAGACGCCACGCCGACGATTTCCCATAAAGCCGTAAAGACCAATCAGCGCCCCAATAAAGAATATCAAGGAAGGAAGATAGTCGTCTGCCAGGTAACGGGTAGTGAAACTGCTGTTCAATGTGGGCAGTTCTTCATAATCCCGGGAACTGGGGAGGCCGATGATCAGCAGGTGCTTGTCCCAGTTGTGGGCGACGAGGTTTTTGTCCAGCGGGTTGCCTGTCCAATAGTAAAACGGCGCGCTTTCCACCCCCGGCACCAGGACCAGGGTATCATCCGTTTGGTCGATCTGGTTAATCTCGCTCAGGTAAGTGGCCGCGCCATTGTCCAATAAGGAATGACTGCCCATTTGGGTGCGGAAGACTCGCTCTACATACGGAATGCCGTATTGAATGGATTTGCGGTCGTGGTCGCCAAACAAGAGACCGTCCAACCCCTTAGCTTCCGCCTGGCTCATCAATTCCTGGACCGAGGAACAGCCGGTGCTGAAGCGTGACTTGACGTCGGCCGCCAGATCCCATTGCTGGTATTCTGCCTGCACCCCCTGTGGCCAGAGGGCCAAAACCACTAGAAAGGCTGTTACCTGCCGGGCCCAACGACCCCAAGCCGGGTTCTCAGTATTATTTCCAACTGGGAGATTCTGCTTGCGCATTGTCCACATAGTACGAATTTCCATCTGAATTATGTTACCACCGTACCGCCCTCCGGCGAGGCAAAAAACCAGGGACTTTGAGAGCCACCTTGCATTGCCCGCCTAAGACGGCTTGTGTTATACTTTTTAAGTAGTTAGCAGGCTTCCCGCCTGTTTTTTAGTAGCGATTCGACTATTTGCAAATGGTTTCGATATCCGCTCTACACAAAGGAATACTTTCCATGAGTGCAAAAATACTGGTAGCCGACGAAAGCCCCACCATCCACAAAATCGTGGCCATGGCGTTTGAAAATGAGGGCATGACGGTGGAAGGTATCCGTCAGGGCGAACACGTCTTGGAGTATATGGTGGAATATCAACCTGACCTCGTCCTTGCAGACATTCATTTGCCGGGGATCGACGGATATGAACTTTGCCGGCAGATCAAAAATTCCCCATCCTTCGGAGGAGTCCGGGTGATTCTGCTCACCAGTGACTTTGAGGAAATCGATCAGGTGGAACTGGAAATTTCGCGGGCGGATGATTTTATTTCCAAACCCTTTAAAACCGAAGAAATCCTCCAGAAAGTCAAATCGCAACTCAAAATACCCATATCGGAGAAAGCAACGCAGGCCAAGAAAGCGGAATCCCCTCCGGAGCCAGAGAACAACGAGGTGATCCAAAACGAGTTCGAGGATATCGTCAATCAGCCAAACGAATCCACTCCGGACCCGGTCCAACAATTATTCGCTGAAGACGGAGACTCCAAACTCTCCATAAAGGAAATCGATTTAGAGACTGATACTCCCTCCGAACCAAAAATTAAGGACTCCCGGGAAGAAAAGCCTAGGACTGCAGAGAAAGCCGGAAAAGATAAAGAGCCGCCTCGGGGTGATCCCAATATAAATGAGGTGTTGCCAGAAATCATAGCGGACGTCTCGGAGGAAGCTCTCCGTGCTGAAACTCGTCCTGTTAAGATAAAGACGGATGATTTAAACTCGGTGTTTCAATCGGTCCTCTCCTCCCCCGACTCCGGGCTGGAAGACGCCCCGAAACCGAAACCCGGCTCCAAACCGAACCTGATCGAAGAAACGCTTGCCTTCATGGCCAGCCAACAAATTGAAGAAGAATTCGAAATCAGTCCAACCCATGAACCGGCGACCGGGGAAACGCTTCAGCAATCCAGAGACTCTACCAA
This sequence comes from Nitrospirota bacterium, assembly GCA_030600405.1. Taxonomy (GTDB): domain Bacteria; phylum Nitrospinota; class Nitrospinia; order Nitrospinales; family Nitrospinaceae; genus SZUA-226. The sequence goes on along the minus strand of JAUVMD010000190.1, from coordinate 2,247 downwards.
TCACTTGCTGGGCAATACGATTATTAAAGAGCACATGGATCAGGTGATGGACCGACTTTCGGAAGACGCCAGGCATGGAAATTCCCATGCCGCTCTGGAAAAAACCGTGCGGAACGTGCTGGGAGAGGTGGCCCCGAAAATTATCCGGCAGGTCATCCAGGAAGAGATTGAGAATCTCAAAAAAATGAAAGAGGCCTGAAACAGGATCCCCGCTCCCCGGATTTTGTGATACCATCCCTCCTTTCCCGCAAGCGCACCCTCTCCGATATTCTCTTTGAATACTCCGAAAAATAACTTGAGGCCCGGTGGGAATTTAATTAGACAGGATACCAGGATAAGCAGGAAAGAAAACCGAGATCCTTCGCTTCGCTCAGGATTACATATCAAGCGTTTAAGTTGTCAATCTGAGGAGCGTCAGCAAGCCTGTCCTGAGCTTGCCGAAGCAAAGAATCCGGGTTTTACCTCTCAAAATTGTCACTTATGATTCAACTGGACAAACAATATCAACCGCATGATGTTGAAAAGCGGTGGCTCGAGTATTGGGCCAAGCACCGCCTGGCGCACGCCGATGAAACGCGCGACGGCGAAACTTACTCCATGGCGATCCCGCCGCCCAACATCACCGGCTCCCTGCACATGGGCCACGCCTTCAACAATACGCTGCAAGACATCATGGCGCGCTGGCAGAGAATGCGCGGCGTCAACACCCTGTGGCAACCGGGCACCGACCACGCCGGCATCGCCACCCAGAACGTGGTCGAGCGCCAGTTGAAGGCCGAAGGCATAAACCGCCAGGACATCGGACGCGAAAAGTTCATCGAGCGCGTCTGGCAATGGAAAAAGGAATCCGGCGGCAACATCAATCACCAACTGGTGCAGTTGGGCTGTTCGCTCGACTGGGAACGCGACCGGTTCACGATGGACGAAGGGTTGTCGCGCGCGGTGCGCGAGGTGTTTGTCTCGCTTTATGAAGAAGGGCTGATCTACAAGGGCGACTACATCATCAACTGGTGCCCCCGGTGCCACACCGCACTGTCGGACCTCGAAGTCGAGCATCAGGAAAAACCGGGGCACCTCTACCATATCAAATATCCCTTGAAGGACGGGAGCGGCGCATTGATCGTTGCCACCACGCGTCCCGAAACCATGCTGGGCGATACGGCGGTGGCCATTAACCCGGAAGACCCACGGCACAAGGGTCAGGGCGGGAAAACCGTCATCCTGCCCCTGCTGAAACGGGAGTTACCCATCATCGAAGACAGTTACGTCGATATCGAGTTCGGCACCGGCGCATTGAAGGTGACTCCGGCGCACGATCCCAACGACTTTGAAATCGGGCGGCGGCACCAACTGCCGTCGATCAACGTCATGGACCCGGATGCGAGCATGAACGAGGAAGCCGGACCGTACAAAGGACAGGATCGGTTTGAGGCGCGCCAAGCCATCGTCGAAGATTTGAAAGCGCAGGACCTGCTGGTCAAGATCGAAGACCACACTCATAAGGTCGGCCATTGCTACCGGTGCAAGACGGTGGTCGAACCGTATCTGTCCAAACAATGGTTCGTGAAAACCAAACCGCTGGCGAAACCGGCTATCGAGGTGGTGCGCAACGGGACCATCAAAATTGTTCCAAAATTCTGGGAGAACACGTATTTTGAATGGATGGAGAACATCCGCGACTGGTGCATCTCTCGGCAAATCTGGTGGGGCCACCAGATACCGGCCTGGACCTGCGGAAAATGCAACGAGTTCACCGTAGCACGTGAAACACCTTCGGCCTGCCAGCATTGCGGCGGTACCGACCTTGTGCAGGAAACCGACGTACTGGACACCTGGTTCAGCTCCGCCCTGTGGCCGTTTTCCACTCTCGGCTGGCCGGATCAAACCGAATCCTTGAAGAAATTCTACCCCACGTCCGTGCTGTGTACCGGGTTCGACATCCTGTTCTTCTGGGTGGCACGCATGATCATGATGGGTCTGAAGTTCATGGACGACATCCCGTTCCACCACGTTTATATTCACGCCCTGATCCGCGACGCCGAAGGACAGAAGATGAGCAAGACCAAGGGCAACGTTATCGATCCCCTGGTGATGATGGATCAATACGGAACGGATGCGCTCCGGTTCACGCTGGCGGCGTTTGCCGCGCAGGGACGCGACATCAAGCTGGACGAGGACCGCATCGACGGCTACCGCAATTTTTGCAACAAGCTGTGGAATGCATCGCGGTTCGCCTTTATGAATCTG
>JAUVMD010000209.1 GCA_030600405.1 Nitrospirota bacterium | reverse complement strand
TTCGACTCGCTGTGGAATCAGGTGAACCGCGCCATGACCGAACGCGGTCTCGAAAATGAACGCAAGGCCCTGATCGAATACCTCGAAGAACGGCCGTCGGCGGACGATGCACGGCGATGGTTGGAGGAATTAGGCATGGAGAAAATCGAGGTGACCGATTGGCCGTTGGAGATCCCCACCGGGCCGGGCCGGGAATTTCTAGAGCATCCGCTGTTGCGCGGCGGATTTTTAGATGACATTTACGAATGCTTTAAGGATCAACGCCTGGCAGAAGAATTCATGACGGACATTTCCAATAATATCGAAAGCTTCACCCCCCTGTTCGCCCAACGCTGCGCCATGTCCGCCTGGCTGCCTAGGACGTAATTTTTCAGGAAAGACAGCAGGATGATAGGGAAATGTAGCCAAGAAGAGACTTGAGCTCATTGCAACCCTCGTATGAATCAAGACTTGGATAAACATATCGGCCCCATGCCCCTTCCTTCTTTTGCATCTTTCTGTTTGATCTTATTGATCTCCCACCTCCGTTAACTTTTAATTATGGCCTGGCTGCTCATAGGCGAGGCTGAATTGGGGTTCGCAGGTCTTGATATGAAGGTCCCGTTGCGGGAAGGGAATCTCTATATCTCCATTTCTGAACTCGCGATCGATGGCAAATCTTAAATCTGAAAGGATAACGTCCGTAGTCCAAAGTTCTGCTGCCCAGAACCGCAACTCAAAATCCAAAGCGGAATCCCCGAAATCCAAAAACAAGACCTTGGGGCCGGGGTTTTTAAGAATCTGTTCATGTGCATTGGCAATTTTCATTAGTATTCCCGTTACCTTTTCAACCTCGGAGCCGTAAGCCACACCCACTTTAAGAATTCTCCGAATTTTGTTCCCTGAAAAACTTTCGTTTATGACCTGTTCGGCGATGAATTGGGAATTGGGAACGATAATAGCTACATCATCTCTTGTTTCGATAACCGTTGACCGAACCCGAATATCGCGAACTCTTCCTGAGACCCCGCCAACAAAAACAATGTCACCCTGTTTGATCGGCCGTTCAAGAAGGATAATGATTCCCGAGATGAAGTTTTGCGCTATATTTTGCAATCCAAAACCGATGCCCACCATCAGGATCGCACCCAAAGCAGCTATGGAGCTAAGGCTTATTCCAATGGTGTCCAGTGCAATGAATGCGCCTACGGCTACTGTTAAATACCTTGAAAACCGCTCAATCGATCCTTTGATTCCCGGGTCGATGGCTTTATTTTTAAGTGCGGTTTGCACTCCTCGTTCAATGATTCTAGAAATCATAAAAAAGCCGCCGAGAATCAATAAAACAACAAAAAGAGAAGCCAGAGAGATCTGGCTGTTGCCCAATTCAAACAACGGGGTGCTGAGTAGATTCCATACGAATTTAATTTGATCAAAAATGATATCCATTACACTTTCTCCTGAGTAGTCGGTCACTTCGAATATTTCCTGTTAACTAGACCCATTTTCTTATCCTGAAAATCCAAAATTGGATTGCCTCAATCACCGCCAGCATAAGGCAAACCACGGAAATAAAAAAAGGGTCGCGAGAGAAAATACTCGTAACCCTCTAAGTTTATGGAGCCACCGGGCGGAGTCGAACCGCTGACCTACTGATTAAGAATCAGGAGAATAATAACATAAAGGTTCAGACAAGTTCACCCATTGTTAATAACAATAAAAAAACAATGCGAGGGCACCGAAAAGGCACAGGGAGATAAGGTGCGAGAACAGCGAAAGAACAGTGAGAATTTGAGTTTTCCGAGTCCAAAACAAGGGGATGAGAACACCGGCGAGAACACCGAATGAAAGCACAGGAAAACGAGCCGTTTACTGGACAACTGAAAGGGGGCCTTACTGTTAATACAGTACAAGAACAGTAGGAGGGCATTAGTTAAATAACTAATGAATAACTAAAGAACCTTAGAAAACCTGAGATTCAGAAATGTGTAACTCGTGTGTAATCCTGCCGGGAAAAAGGGGGATTTTAGCCGAATGTCCTAGAACCTTTCCACCGGCCCTAACCCCTTTAAACTCTAATCAAATATAGCTTTTAAGAACTTCCCGGAAAACGCTGGAATACCCACTTTATATCCTTCTAAACCAATGTCCTTTAAGGAAGGGGCAACGGTTTCATCGTGCAACCGCTGGTATTCACTTGGCCCCTGCTTCTCCATCTCCCCCAACAACTCCCCCATCCTGCGTTCGGCCCGGACTTTGATTGTGGCTAAATAATTACCACGTCTCCCCCACCTGGAATCAATTCATATAAAGGCCAAAACTAACGCCCTGAGAGCCTATTTTCGCTTCTGGACCTCCTCCGGGTGGGAAATTAGTTGCAATCAATCTCCCGGCGGTTAACCTGAAAGTGTCTAGTATCGATGGTCGAAACCGCAACGGGCATAGTTGCAAAATAAATGATTAGAGAAAAAATTGATTTTAATCAAATCAGGGATTTTGTCTCCAAGCAGACATTTAATTCCAAGGATACTTTGACACTTCAAACGCGCTTAGGGGAGGATTTGTGTGTTATGGGGGATGATGCGGATGAGTTTTTAGATGAATTTTCTAAACAATTTGATGTCAATTTATCAACTATCATTTTTAAAGATTATTTTCCTGATGAAGCATCAACTGAAATGTTTTATTACCTATGTTGCATAGCTCAAAAGAAGTCATCAAATAAGATTGTGGAATCTATCAGAAAATTGGAAGGAAATTTTTGGAAGACATATTCAAAAAAAACTTCATTCAAAACAATAACGCTTAAAAAACTTTTATTTGTTGCTATAGAAGGAGAATGGAGACCTTGAGAAAAGAAAAGGGTCAAGTCTTTTCTTGACTACATCCCGCCGCCATCCCCCCCCTGAAAACCTATTGCCCATCCCGCTTCCGGGCATTAACCTGAGTGAGTAGTAAGTGAGCGATAATTTATAGGTAAAACTATGTATACCAAAATACTCTTGGCGATTATTTTTTTGCTATTCACCTTTGACGCCTCAGCAATGGAATGTTCCCCCACGCCTATTGACCACCTGTTCAAACAATCTGATTTTGTTTTTGAGGCAGAGGTGGTTAAAAGGAAACCTGTCCGGGCATTGGAAGGCGCATTGTGTTCAAAATACTCCAAGGGCGAACCCACATGCGGACCTAAAATTGCTGACCTTAAAATAAAGGAAATCTGGAAAGGCTCGCGAGACGAAACGCCATCTCTATATTCAGGGGACGCATGCTACTGTCTTGGCTCGTACCTTTCAGAGGGTGAAACATATGTAATATTTGCCAAACGAGCCGAACCTCAAAAGCCCTACCGTCTAATAGCAACCCCGGGTTGCGGAAGTATAAGACTAGAAAAATATTCAAACAAAGAAAAACTCAAAATTAAGAAATTTGCTGATAGACCATAGTGAAGTAACCTGCACTCCAATTCACCCATACCCTTGCCCTGGCAGAGATCAGGCAACAGCCTTGGAAATAATAGCATCCATTTCCTTTTTACCAAATGCCCGGAAGGTGGTGGTGCGGACATTTCCCCACGCCCCCGCTCTCACCAGCAAGGCTGCTATAGCCTGGTCATCCGGCGCATCCACGATAATGACCACATCGTAATCTCCAATGAGCCAGTAAATTTGCTGAACGTGAATACCCATTTTGGCGGATATTTCTTTGAAATTGTCCGCCCGCTTTGTGGTCTCTTTGATGTTCGTGATTCCCTTTTCGGTAAATTTTCCCATAATCAAATAGGTTTGCATGGCAGATTCCTCCTTGAAATCCTTCTCTAGCCCTATCCCCTATATTAATAAAGAACGGTGGAGCGTCCCTTTTATTCTCTTTATTCTACACCCTCCCATCATTCCCGCCTATTGACACCCCGCCAGCCAGGGCATGAATTAATAACCCACGCCGGGGGCCTTCAATCGAGGGCCTCCGGGTTTTATTCCGGGGGATCTCCCTGCCACCACTGGCCCCATTTGACGGATGAAACACCCTGACTGAACTGCGGAGTCCCCTTGAAATAAACTTCATAGGCTCCCGTATCCCT
>JAUVMD010000184.1 GCA_030600405.1 Nitrospirota bacterium | reverse complement strand
CCACTTCGTGTAATTCATCGCAGATCGGATCGGCCAGGCTGACGTGGCCAACAATGCCGTTGCCGAAAAAGGTCGCCTTGCGGTGAATGGTGCGATCGATGAATTGATCGGGCACCACGATGTGGCCGGGGATGATCTCTTCCTTCATGCTGCCGACGGCGCTGACGGAGATGATCCGTTCCACCCCCAGTTTCTTCATGGCAAAGATGTTGGCGCGGTAGTTGATGTCCGAAGGAGTGATGCGGTGCCCGACACCGTGACGTGGCAGAAACGCCATGCGGGTGCCCTCCAGGTCGCCCACGATAATTTTGTCCGAGGGATCGCCAAAAGGGGTCTTCACGGAAATCGTGTCCACGACTTTGAGGTCCTTCATCGCGTACAAGCCGCTGCCGCCGATGACGCCCAGAATTTGTTCGGTCATTAAATTCCCCCCGGAATTGCAAATAAGGAAAGTTGTGCTGGATAAAAGGTGGGACCGCTGATCAACCTACCGACTCTACATCTTTGTATTTTATATCATTCCCCGCTTTTTGGAAAGGAAAGCTTTGACCGGGGTGTGTCTCAGTTTGAAGTCGACTGCCCCCAAACGGCCAAGAGCGGACATTCGGGTGAATCATTTCAACCCCAACCTAGCTGCTGCATGCTGATGGCGTCATTCCATATTTTTGTCATGTGCTTGATGCGTTCACCATCAAAAACCATATGGTAAACGTAGTCAGCAGCAATTTTCTTTCCCGTCGGAAGTACTGGCCCGCCTGGTCCAGTTTGCGTGCCATGAAAAATCGCAAACGCTGTTACAGATCTATCGGCTTCATCGGCGGCGAAGAACTTCAACTCATAGTGTCCATCTGGAACCGGCGTAAAAAGGTTCTTCATCCACTCGCAGTAACCTTCTAGAGTGGATATATCAGATAAGGCATTTGTTTGTGAGGAAAATGTCGCGTCGGGATGACAATGTGCTTTGCACTCGTCCCAACCTTTTCCGGTTTCGCACGCTTCAAAAAAACGCTTCGCCGGATCGAGAATAATGCTCATGAATGACACTCCTTTTGATTGACAATTCAAACGACCGCTTTGGGTCAATTCCGGCTATTTAAATTCCTGATTGAGATACTACCTTTGATGGGATTGTGTTGCCAGAGGAAAATTTGGAGTACCGAAAGAAGGCTATCTACGGATCAAAACCTCGGCGATCTGGATGGCATTCAACGCGGCGCCTTTGCGTAAATTATCCGCCACGATCCACAAGTTGACGGCACGCGTATTGTCCAGGTCGGCGCGGATGCGTCCGACCATCACCTCATCCCTGCCGGCCGCGTCGACCGCCAGCGGGTATTCGGTTTTCCCCGGAGAGTCCACCAGGCGCACCCCCGGCGCTTCACTCAAAATCTTACGGAGTTCCTTCACGTCGATCTCCTGCTCCGTTTCCACATTGACGGCCTCGGAATGCGCGTAAAACACGGGCACGCGAACCGTGGTCGGCGACACCTGAATGGCATCGTCTTCCAGGATTTTCCGGGTCTCGTTCACCATTTTCATCTCTTCTTTGGTGTAGCCACTGTCCAGAAACGTATCGATGTGCGGCAGACAGTTGAAAGCGATCTGATGAGGATAAACATCCTTCGTAGCTGGCTGTTCCTTCAGAACCTGACCGGTTTGCGCTTTCAACTCTTCGATGGCACTTTGACCGGTGCCCGACACGGATTGGTACGTGGACACCACCACCCGTTTGATCTGGTAACGGTCATGAATAGGCTTCAACACCATCACCATCGGGATGGTGGAGCAATTGGGATTAGCGATGATGCCGGGGTTCTCGCCGATGACGTGAGGATTGATCTCCGGCACCACCAGTGGAATATCCTTTTCCATGCGGAAGGCACTGCTGTTATCGATCACCACGCATCCCGCCTGGGCGGCGATGGGGCAAAACTCGCGGCTGATCGAACCCCCCGCTGAAAACAGGGCGATGTCCAACCCAGCAAAGGAGCCCGCTTTCAATTCCTCAACGGTAATTTTCCTGCCGTTGAATTCCACCTGCTTGCCAGCCGACCGCGAAGAGGCCAGCGGCACCAGTCGGCCGATGGGAAACTTCCGCTCTTCCAGAATGGACAGCATGGTACGGCCCACCGCGCCGGTGGCTCCGACGACCGCGACGTCATATTTAGTCTTCTTTTTCATCCTAACTGCTTCTCCAATTCTTCGGCCACCCGGTCTCCCATGGCGGCGCAACCGACTTCTTTTCCGCCATCGGACAGGATGTCTTTGGTGCGATAACCCTGCCCCAAAATATCATCAACTACTTTTTCTAATACAGTAGTTACATATTCTAAATTAAAGGAATACTTGAACATCATACCGACCGACAAAATAGTCGCCAGCGGGTTGGCGATGTCTTTTCCGGCGATATCCGGTGCACTGCCGTGAATGGGTTCGTACATGGCGGTTTTACCTCCCAGGCTGGCCGAGGGCAACATGCCGATGGACCCGGTCAGCATCGAGGCCTGGTCGCTCAGGATATCCCCGAACATATTGGTGGTGACGATGACGTCGAACTGCTTCGGATTCCGCACCAACTGCATGGCGCAATTGTCCACATACATGTGGGACAGCGTGATGTCCTTGTACTCTTCATGCGTTTGAGTGACCACCTCCCGCCACAGGCCGGTGCATTCCAGCACGTTGGCCTTATCCACCGAGCAGACGTTTTTATCCCGTTTGCCCGCCACGTCGAAGGCCACCTTGGCGATGCGCTCTATTTCCGGTTCCGTGTAGACCAGAGTGTTGACGCCCTTGCGGGTGCCATCCGGCAAAGTCTCCACACCGCGCGGCTCGCCGAAATAGATGCCACCGGTCAATTCCCGGACCACCATAATGTCCAACCCTTCCACCACTTCCGGCTTGAGGGTCGAGGCATCCGCCAGCGGAGCGAAGATTTTGGCCGGGCGGAGATTGGCGAACAGTCCCAGATTGGATCGAAGACCCAGTAGAGCGCGTTCCGGCCGCAGAGAAAAGTCGATTTTCTCCCACTGGGGTCCACCGACCGCGCCCAGTAATACCGCGTCGGCTGATTGAGCGGCTTTGAGTGTGTCTTCCGGCAGAGGATGGCCGGCGGCCTCATACCCGGCCCCGCCAACGGGAGCTTCCGTCAAATTCAGCTTGAGGTTCTTTTTGCTCTCAACAATTTTCAGAATTTTTACGGCCTCGCGGATCACCTCGGGGCCGATGCCATCGCCTGGCAACACGGTAATGTTGAATTCCTGATTCATTAAATACCCTTTTAAATGTGTTCAATGGACTTGAAAAAGAAGAGCATTATACCCGAAAAGCCTGCCGGGCCAACCGGCCTTTACGCTCTTTAGGTCTTTTTCCGGGGGCTTTTTTTGCCGTAGACCACCTTGACCAGGCAGAGTCCGCGGGAGGGAGCGGTGGGGCCTGCCAACCGCCTGTTTTTTGATTTCAAAATCGCTCGCATTTGCTCCGGCGGCCAATTTCCCCATCCAATTTCAATCAACGTACCGACGATGTTCCGAACCATATACTTCAAAAATCCACTACCGTCGACTGTGATACGGATAAAGTCATCCTTCTTCACAATGGACAGCCGGTAAATCTCCCGCATCGTGGTTTTGGCGGTACAGCCGGAGCCCTGGAAGGATTTGAAATCCATTCGTCCCACCAGACACCGGGCGGCCTTTCGCATGGCGGTCACATCCAGCGTGGGAGTGGCGATGTAATGCGCAACCCGGCCTTGCAAAGCCGAGGGATAATCACGGTTCAAAATTGTGTACCGATAAGTTTTGCGGGTGGCGGATATCTGCGCATGAAAATCGGGTTTGGCTTCTTCGACCTTTTTCACCACAATATCGGACGGGAGCAGGCTGTTCAGGGCTTTCAAAAATTCCTGCAACTTCATGGTCGAGCGCGTTCGAAAGTGAGCCACCTGCCCTTCAGCATGCACCCCGGAATCGGTCCGGCCCGATCCGATCACCCGGATCTTTTCCCGGGTGATTTTATGCAGTTTGCTCTCCAAAACCTCTTGGATGCTCACTTGATTGGGCTGAAGCTGCCAACCGTAGTAGCGGGTTCCCTCATACTCGATCAGGATTTTAAGTTTTCGCATTTTTGTTTTAGAGGAAAAGGACCCAGTTTACGGTTTTGCTCCATTTTTTAACAGCAATTCCGCCATATCCTTGAAACCCCGGGCTTGGGCCACATCAAGTGGGAACAATTTGTATTGGAATTCCCTTAAATCAATATCCGCTCCCTTTTGAATCAGGAATAAGGAATTTAATCTAAAAAAGCGCGCCGGCATTGCACCAGCGCGCTTTCCTTTT
>JAUVMD010000274.1 GCA_030600405.1 Nitrospirota bacterium | reverse complement strand
TTTCTTTACTGGATAATCCATCAATAACCATAAAAGCCTCATTTTTTTCTTACTTTTTGCTTTATAATTCCAAAAAGGCATTACCGCTTTAATTTGATGAATTTATAATACCAAAAGCATGCCCATCGACCAATTAAAATCCCTATTTTCGGAATCCGGCGTTCCGAAAAATCAGGCGCGGGAAATGATCAATTCCATGGATCATTTCGAGATCGCCCGTCTACTTCATCAACTCACAATAGATAAAAAAGTTCTTATTTTTCAATGTATTGACGGTGATATTAAACGGCAGGAACTGCTCTATGAAACAGACCAGGAAAGCCGCAAGGAAATCAGCGATGCCCTGGGTTTGGATTTTATGGCGCCTTTTCTCGAAGGCATGCCCAAGGATGAAGCGGCGGATATTCTTCAGGAGCACGAACCTGAGGTCCAGAAAAAAATTCTGGAACAAATGGTCCCTGATGAAGCTCGGACTCTCAAAAATTTGATCCGTTATGAGGAACAAACTGCCGGTGGGATGATGACCCCACATTATTACCGGGTGGGTCCGGATGAAATCGCGAGCGAAATTCTGACCAAAATGATTCGAAATCCGTCTAAAGATTCTGTGACCGATTTTTTCGTGGTGGGAACGGACAACAAACTGATAGGTTTTTTTACCTTGCGGGATTTACTGAATGTCCTGCCCAACGCCAAGGCCATCCAAATCATCCGGGAGCAAACACCAAAAGTTCTGCTTGATGCATCATGTGAAAAAATTGCGAACCTGATGGACCACGAACATCTCAGTACGGTACCCGTGGTCGACGAGCAAAACACCATTCACGGAATCATCACATTTGACGACGTATTTAGAGGACTCAAGCAAACGGCCAATGAAGAAATTTACACGATGGTGGGCGCAACGGAAGCCGATCCTTTTGCCAAAAGGACTTCACGCAAAATTGCCGCCCGTGCACCGTGGCTCTTCACTACTTTCATCGGAGGGATGATCAGTGCCTTCGTTTTAAAATCATTTGAAATTACCATAAGTGAGTTTACAACGGTCATCCTGTTTATTCCATTTGTGCTTGGCCTCGCGGGAAACGTGGGAATTCAAGGGGCTACGGTCATCGTGCGGGGACTGGCAACGGGAGACATCCAAAGCGATAACCTGAATAGAGTCCTAAAAAGTGAAGTCAAAGTCGGACTATCCAACGGTATTATTTTTGGAACCATTTGCGGGGCGACTATCGTATTTTTCGCTGAGAGCCTGTTAAATACCTCTCCGGCTTTGGGCATCACGGTAGGCCTGGGGATCATTTTGGCAGTGGCCATGGCGACCCTAATCGGTTCTTTCACTCCATTACTTTTTCTAAAATTGAAAATTGATCCGGCCATCAGTACGGGACCCGTGGTCACGGTAATCAATGACACCATCGGATTAGTAATTTATTTGCTTACTGCAACAACGGTTTTTTCAATATTATAGAAAAATATCTGTCTCGCTATTTGCAATGGGCCCAAAAACCTTCTTGCATAAATTAAAAAAACTTTATAAAGTAGTTCGTGAAGGCTGTTTATTCATATGTAAAACCTTCCTGACATCACACCCGGTTCTTGAGCATCGCCTTTCCACCCGACTTGGTTTTTTGACATGACGTCATCTATCAGATTTGTCAGCGGTATCATCCTAGCCTTTAGTTTATCAGGTTGGCTTTCCTCAGTACACGCCTCTCAATCGATCGTCCCCGCTTCCGGCAAGTTCCAATCAAACACCTCGATTACGGAATATTCCTATAAGACTTTAGAGCCTTCCATTTTACTAAAATGGCCGCGGGGAAGCCTCATATTTCCGGAAAGCAATGATCCCAACAAGGCCAATGAAGTGTTTCTTTTGAATGAATCCTTCACTTCCCCATCCGAGCTTCAATCTCTTCATCATCACCTTGGATTGCAATTTTTCTCACGAAACAAATATAATGAAGCTAAAGTAGAATACTTGAAAGCCCTCAAATTCAAACCCGATATTCCTGTTATCCATAAGAATCTGGGCTTGATTTATTTTAATTTTAAAAACTATAAAAGAGCTGAGAAAGCCTACCGGAAAGCATTACAGCTTAACCCGGGATACACCACCGCTCTAGCTAAACTTGCGCTTTCCCTGGCAGCTCAAAAAAAATATACCTCGGCAGAAAGAAAATTCAAACAAGCGATCAAGGCGGAACCTTCCAATGCCGATCACTACCTCAACCTGGGGCACTTTTATTACTACTTGAAGAAAGATTACAGGGGCGCTAAAAACTCTTATCAAAGGGCCTTAAAATTGAATACCCGGTTGATAAAAGCCAAAAACAACTTAAGAGATATTGACCGGAAATTCAGAAAATGGGAGGACCAGGAAATCGATTTTGAAAGCTCTTGGGGAAGTGATTTCAACTACGATAGCCCAAAAAGTACGGATAACTTCAAAAGCACACCGAGTTATCCCGAAGAAGCTGACATTGCCGGCACTTGGAACGAGGAAAATACACAGAACCCGCTTTTTTAAAATCCATCCAAAGAACTCAACAGGCTTACTCTTCCTTAGCTTCTTCTATTTCGATAATGGGAGTATCGACCTCAATATACTCCCCCTCATTTGCATAAATTTCTTTCACCACACCCTCGTACTCAGAAACAAGGGTGTAATAACCCTCCGCAACAATTTCCGCCACCGGCATTCCCACTTTAACCGTATCTCCAATATTGACGAGAAATTCATCTATTTTACCGGAGGTCATCGTCGGATACATAGGTGCCATGGTAATGTATGCCATGCCATATTCCTCCAAAATCAAATTACGGGCGCTTCACCCATGTTTAATTTAAATTTTCATGTTTGATAATATTATAATTAGATCGCTATGATAATATAGGGAAATCTCAACATGCATGGAGTTTAACCATGAAAGTCAAAGTCGGGGATTGCCTGTTCGAGCCTCTCTCCCAGAACACTGGGGAGGTCACCCGAATTATCAATCATCCCAATGGAAAACTGGTGACCGTACGCTGGAGAGTGGAAGACCATCTTCCCCATGATACGGAACACTTTTATTCCAAATTAATCAAGAGCATCAAAAAGGGGGAAATCGAATACACTCCTGGCCCGGAGCACGAGTTGGATGAAAGCCC
>JAUVMD010000271.1 GCA_030600405.1 Nitrospirota bacterium | reverse complement strand
GATCATCCCCGTGGTGCTCTCCGTTTATGAGGATAAGAGTTTTACCTTTATCACCAAATCACCGCCGGCATCGGTTTTGCTGAAGCGGGCGGCTGGCATTGCCAAGGGATCTGGCAATCCGAGTAAGGAAAACGTGGGAAAGGTGACCCGCGAGCAGGTCAAGGAAATCGCCGAAATCAAAAAAGCGGATTTGAACGCCTTTAATGTTGAAGCCGCCATGAAGATAATCGAAGGCTCCGCCCATAGTATGGGAATCGAGGTTGAAGGTTAGTTTCAGGAAGGTTAAGGAAGTATGGCAAAGCATGGGAAAAAATATAATGCCTTGGCGGAAAAAATCGATCGCCTCAAAAGTTACGAATTGAATGAAGCGCTCGGTCTGGCTAAGGAAGGTGCAACCACCAAATTCGATTCGTCTGTGGATGTCGCGGTGAATTTGGGAGTGGACCCCCGGAAAGCCGATCAGAATATCCGTGGCAGTGTGGTGTTGCCCAAGGGAACCGGGAAAAAATTCCGGATTCTGGTATTTGCCAAGGGCGAAAAAGAAAAAGAAGCGACGGATGCCGGTGCGGAGTTTGTCGGCAATGATGATTTGGTCAAGAAAATCCAGGGAGGTTGGATGGGTTTCGACCGCGTGGTCGCGACTCCGGACATGATGGGAACGGTGGGTAAGCTTGGGAAGGTTCTTGGGCCGAGAGGGCTGATGCCCAATCCCAAAACCGGCACCGTTACCTTTGATGTCAAGCAGGCCATCGAACAGATTCAGGCGGGTAAAGTGGATTTCCGGGTGGACAAGTCCGGGATCATTCACGCTTCTGTCGGGAAAGCCAGTTTTTCAGAGGAAGACTTGGCTGCGAATTTCGAGGAATTAATGAGCGCTCTGGTCAAGATGAAACCGTCGACCGCGAAGGGGACTTATGTCAAGAGTGTTTCGTTGTCCACCACTATGGGACCGGGAATCAAGGTGGCTTATTCGGCGTAGCGCCGTTGCTTTGAGAGAATAAAAAATTTTCAGTGTTATGGATTTCGTTAAGAAAGGATTGAGATTTTGCCGACACCAGCGAAGCAGCAAGCTATTGATGAATTGAACGACGTATTCACCCGCGCCAAGTCTGCGCTTTTGGCGCACTATCATGGCATTTCGGCGAAGGATATGACGGCGCTTCGTACGCATATGAGGGAACGCGCGGTGGATTTTCGGGTGATTAAAAATACTCTGGCCAGGAAAGCGGTAAAGAACACGCCTCTGGAAGTTTTGGAAAACGATTTTAAGGGCCCCGTTTCTCTATTGGTGAGTTTTGACGACGCGGTGGCTCCCGCTAAGGCCCTTTCCGATTATGCCAAGTCGGGTGTCGAGAAAAGCCCCGATGTGGTGGCCGGAATTGTTGAAGGGAAGCAGGTGTCGCCGGCGGAAGTTAAGGCGCTGGCCGATCTGCCTTCGAAGGAAGTTTTGCTTTCCCAGTTGTTGTCCGTCATGAACGGACCCACCACCAATTTTGTGGGTGTGTTCAGCGCCCTGTTGCGCAAATTGGTGGGAACGCTGGATGCGATCAAAGATAAAAAAGCCCAGGGTTGACCGAATGGGGCGGTCGAAGGGCTGAGGCATATTTTTATAAACGTTTTGTTTTGATTTTAAGTTGAGAAAGGAGTTCGAGATGGCTGTGACGAAGGATGATGTCGTTTCCTTCATCGACAATATGTCGGTTTTGGAGATGTCCGAGTTTGTTAAGGAGTTGGAAGATAAGTATGGGGTCACTGCGGCCGCGCCAACCATGGTTGCCGCCGCGCCGGCCGGAGGGGAAGCCGCCGCTGAGGAGAAGACGGAGTTTGATGTCATTCTCACTGCTGTCGGTGACAAAAAGATTCAGGTGATCAAGGAAGTGCGTGGAATCACCAGCCTGGGATTGAAAGATGCCAAAGACCTTGTAGAAGGCGCTCCGAAAGCAGTCAAGGAGGGGGTCAAAAAGGAAGAAGCCGAGGAGATCAAGCAAAAGATCGAAGCGGTGGGTGGGTCTGTCGAGATCAAATAACAGGATCTCGTGCGGATTTACATTTATTTTTGGCAGGCGTTTATTAATTCAACCCCAGGGAATCTAAAACCTTATGAAAAAAACAACCACCGAGCGAACGCAAGTCAATCCCACGCCCAGGTTGAATTTCTCAAAAATCCCAGCGGTTATTGAGATCCCAAATCTGATCGAGATTCAGGTCAAGTCGTTTGAGTACTTCCTGCAAAGCCAGATTGCGCCCGAGAAACGCAATCTCCAGGGATTGGAGGAAGTGTTTCAGGACGTCTTCCCGATATCCGACCTGAACATCAATGCCCGTCTAGAATATGTGGGTTATGAAGTGGGGGGATGGGAATGCGGGTGCGGCGAGTACAAGGATTTGGGCGGCGTTGGTGTGATTTGCGAAGCCTGCGGGCAAGAAGTTAGTTATAAAGAAAAGTTCAAGCTGAGTGAATGTAGGCAGAAGGGGCTGACGTATTCTGATCCAATTAAGATCATGGTGCGTATGGTTCTGTTCGACCGCGAACGGATTGGTGTGTCCGCCCGTGTCCTGAAAGAGCTTCCAGGAAAATACATCGTTGAGGAAGTGAAACACCCGAAGACCGGGAAAATGGCCATCCCCGCCCGCACCCTGATCGACTCCAAAATTGTAGCGCTCCTGGAAAGTGAAAAAATTCCCGAAATCGTGATCAACTCCGTTCGGGAAGTGAAAGAGCAGAAAATTTTTCTCGGGGAAATGCCGACCATGAGCCTCACCGGGACGTTCATGATCAATGGCGTGGAGCGGGTGATTGTCAGTCAGATGCATCGTTCCCCCGGAGCGTTTTTCTCTCACGACAAAGGCAAGTCGCACGTCAGCGGCAAAATCCTTTACTCCGCACGCGTGATTCCTGACCGCGGTTCCTGGTTGGATTTTGAATTCGATATCAAGGATATTTTGCACGTCAAAATTGATCGCCGGCGCAAGATGCCCGCCACCATTCTGCTCAATGCCTTCGGTATGAATCAGGAGGAAATCCTTTCCACATTTTATCCAGTAGAAAAAATTTCCTGTGCCCGTGGCGGAAAATATTTCATGGATGGAAAGGGCCTGATGGTCGGGATTAAGGTGCTGGAAGATGTGGTGGATTCCAAGACCGCTGAAGTGATCGTTAAGTCCGGCAAAAAGGTCGGTGTTCCTAGTATCAAAAAGCT
>JAUVMD010000023.1 GCA_030600405.1 Nitrospirota bacterium | reverse complement strand
TACTTGCTACCGCTGCTTCCTTCCGGATCTGACGGGGTTCACAAGGCCTCGTTGCGTGAGGCCCAACAAAACTGCCATTTCGTATTCTGAAGACGATTGTATATCACGGGCAAGCCCCGGAGCAAGCGGCGAATCGCCGCGGATAAATTCAAACCTCAGACATTGCGCCCAATACCCCGTTTTGGCCGTTAAGGGTCAGCCAGCTTCCTCCCCGGTTACGGGGCCGCATCAAGGGAGGATTTTGCCTCGCCCAGCTTTAGCAAATCCTCGCTCCGGAACCCTATACGTTTCGCCTGTTTATGGTCTTTCTGCCGGACCATGACGGTGAGCATGACATTGGTCTGGGTAACGTGCTGCATCAGCTTGACCGGCTCGCCAGTAGTCGAAGCTCCGTAAAAAATGATCATGTCGTTGCCGTGGTAGCCGATGCCGCTGATATAAAATGGCTTATCCCCGAATGAGACCATGGAAGCGCCCACTTCCTGGTCCGGGTTGAGGACGCGCTCGAAATCGGCGATGTGCGCCATCAATTTCTTGAACATGCACTCGGCCGCCGACGGAATCCCCGGAATCGGGATGTCACACGCGACCATCAAATTGGGACTGGGAACGGGAGATCGGTTTTCATCCATTACTGCACCTTGGAATTAAGTGGTCTAACCGTTTGTCGGCTCGAAGGGTCGGGTCTTACAGAAAAGCCAGCGAACGCGGGACCCAACCGGGCAAGGCCCGGGCAACGAATCGCCGCAAATAATTTTAAAATATTAACTTGCACCCAAGGACTCTCTCTTGCTGTTAACCGTCAGCCAGCTCCCCCTCCGGGAAGGAGTGGCGGAGAGGGAGGGATTCGAACCCTCGGTAGGGTATAAGCCTACACACGCTTTCCAAGCGTGCGCCTTCAACCGCTCGGCCACCTCTCCGTTTTAAATTTTTGGAACTAGGGAAAGGGAACCCTTGAACTGCGCCCAGGAATTCTCTCTTGCAACTAACCGTCAGCAAGCTCCCTCTCCGGGAAGGAGAGGAGAGGGTGGGATTCGAACCCACGGTACCCGTAGGGTACAGCTGATTTCGAGTCAACCGCCTTCGACCTCTCGGCCACCTCTCCAGACATATGGCGCGCCCAGGAGGACTCGAACCTCCGACCTACGGTTCCGCAAACCGTCGCTCTATCCAACTGAGCCATGGGCGCATTAATTTTTTAATTTAGGGCATTACACATATTCCCCTCCTTGGCAAGGAGGGGATACAGGGGAGGTTATTGATAACCCCTCCTCAATCCTCCCCTTGGTAAGGGGAGGAATATTTTAACTCGCGATCAACGATTCTCTCCGGCCATCAACGGTCAGTCAGTTTCCTCTCCCCGTGAGGGGAGCTAACTGGTCGGGGCCGGGATGAAGTCCATCAATTGCAGACTGTACCGCTCGTGCTCAAACGCGTAAAGACCGGGATACTTGGCGAATGTCCAGCCGTTGTAAATCTCCTTACCGTTTTCCGTAATTACCAGGTGAATTGCCGGGTTGCCCAGTGTGTTGCCCATCGATGTGTAACGGGTCTTGTCCAAAACAAAATTTGGAAAAAATTCACCCGCGCTGACGGTGATCCCGCTGTCGCCGAGTTGAAACGTCGAACCCAGTTTCACCGTTTGCATCGCGTTGCGCTCTTCATCCGATTTGTCGCGGACGAGTATTTTAACCGCTTTCCATTTGCCTGCAACACTTTTCGGAATGATAATTTCGCGATGGACAATTTTCTGGTCTTCGTTGATAAGGGGGTGGTCATCCACATCGGTCCTCGACCCTTCGGCTAGCTGTTGATCGGTCAAAGGTGGAGGGGTTTGGGGCTCGGAACCTTCGCTGGGTTTTGCGCCGGTCGCCCCGATTGCCGACAGGTCAACCGCGCCCGCGATTTTACGGTCAGGTTCTTCACCGCATCCCAAAACCAGGAGCAGGGCCAAAGCGGGGATCCATATTTTTATCCATATTGGTTGCATAGGATTTCCAAGGGGTTTCATCATTGGTAAGGTGTGCCTCTTCCTTATTAATTACCATAAAAAATGCTGTATTCGCAATGGCGTTGTTAACTCAAACAGTTATCATCTAGCAAACCCCCACCCCACCTGTATCCTCCCCTCAGTAAGGGGAGGAGTATTTAAATGGGGATATTAAGCGAAGCTCTGCCTTTGAGAGAGAGTCATTCCGGCCAACCGCGCTCCCATCCCAAAGCAATCTAAGTTTAAACCATTACAATATATAGTTTTATATTAATTTCAAACATGTTTGATTTTTATCTTGCGGCCAACCCTATAATACGTTATATTATCAAACATGTTCGATAAATGAGGAAGCGTCATGTCCAAAAGCCGAATGACCCCCAAATCAATACGTACCCGCCAGAAAATTCTGGATGTCGCCTTGTTGCTTTTCGTCGAAAAGGGTTATGACAAGGCCACCATGCGGCAGATCGCGGTACAAGCCAATATGGCTCCAGGATCGATTTACCACCATTTCCCGACCAAGGAACATATTGTCCAGACTTTCTACGACATGATCCACGAGGAGCACGCCCAGGCTTGCGTGGGCATTCTGCGAAATGAAATCAAACTGGAACACCGCTTGCGTGAAGTTGTCCGGAAAAAAATCGAATTGGCTGAGCCCTTTAAAAAGATTTCCTACGTGCTGTTCCGGGTGGCCTCGAATCCCCAAAATCCGTTGTCCCCGTTCAGCGCTCAATCCTCTCCCACCCGGGACAGGAGTCTGGTTCTGTTCCGGCAACTGGTGGCGGGTTCCAGTGCCAAACTCCCGGCGGATGTCGACATTCTGTTGGCTGATTATCTGTGGCTGTACCAAATGGGGATCATCCTGTACTGGATTCACGATACCTCGGAAAATTCGCGGAAAACATTCCGCCTCATCGACCGGACCGTCAAGCTGGTTCAAACTCTGGTCGAAATTTCCAGTATTCCCCTGATTGCCCCCTTCCGTAAAAAATTCACGAAATTGATGCTCGAATTTGTACCGGACTGGGGAAGGCCAGCGTGACGCTGGACCCAATTTTTGAGTTGCGTTCGGGGGGAGGATTGGTTCAGCGTGAACGGTCAGCCGCTTTTCATCCCCGGTTACGGGGCCTGGGAAGGCCGGCGAGCCGCCGGTAGCAATTTTTATATTTAAAATTGTGCTCAACGATTGACGCTTGCTGTCAACAGTCAACCAGTTCCCACTCCCGGGAGGGAGTGGCGGAGAGGGTGGGATTCGAACCCACGGTAGGGGATTAGCCTACACACACTTAGCAGGCGTGCGCCTTCAGCCAACTCGGCCACCTCTCCTTTTTATTTTTTTGGAACAGGGAAACCAAAAACACAGATTCTTCGCTTTGCTCAGAATGACATATGCGGGTTTCTCTTAAATTGCGCCCCGGAATTTACTCTTGTCGTTAACTGCCAGCCAGTTCCTCCTCCTGGGAAGGAGTGGCGGAGGGAGTAGGATTCGAACCCACGGTACTTTCGTACAACGGTTTTCAAGACCGCCGCCTTAAACCACTCGGCCATCCCTCCATATTCCGGCGTGTCCAGCGGAGAGCCTCCGCAGGCCAGCGTGACGCTGGGCGGCGCACCGCCGGTGGTCTCTTAAAACCCTTGAATAGCGCTCCACCTTTAACGTTTGCCGTCAGCCGTCAGCCATTTCCCCCTCCAGGGGGCTTGTTGCCTTTCCCTGTTAAGGGAAATGTACCGTGTTCCCGGCCAAAGTTCAAGGGCGGGTTGTTGGCACCAGGACCCGGTTTGCGGCTATAAATACAAGTCTCATACTCCACATCCCAGCCGTTATGAACTGATGACCTCCAGCCCTCCTAGATAAGGTTGCAGGGGTTCGGGGATGCGGATACTGCCATCAGCCTGTTGAAAGTTCTCCAGCACAGCGACGAACAGCCGGCCGGCCGCGAGGCCGGACCCGTTCAAGGTGTGCACCAGTTCCGATTTACCGCCGTCTTTACTTTTGTAACGGATCATCGCGCGTCGGGCCTGATAGTCGGTGAAGTTACTGCACGAAGAGATTTCCCGGTACGTGTTCTGGCTGGGGAGCCAGACTTCGAGGTCGTAGGTCTTGGCGGCGGAAAACCCGAGGTCGCCAGCGCATAGACTGACCACACGGTAATGCAGTTTTAACTTTTGCAAAATCGACTCGGCATCGGTCACCAGTTTTTCCAACTCGTCGTATGAATGCTCCGGTTTCACAAATTTCACCAGCTCCACCTTGTCGAATTGATGCTGGCGGATGATGCCCTGCGTGTCTTTGCCGTACGATCCCGCCTCGCGGCGAAAGCACAGGGTATAGGCGGCGTACTTTACGGGAAGCGATTCCTCCGGCAGAATTTCATCGCGGTGGTAATTAGTGACGGGCACTTCCGCCGTGGGGATGAGGTACAGTTTATCGTCCCTCAGCTTGAACAGGTCCTCTTCAAACTTGGGAAGCTGACCGGTACCTATCAGGCTGTCCTCATTGACCAGCACCGGCGGGTACAACTCCTCATAACCGTTTTCGCGGGTTTGCGTGTTGAGCATGAACTGGACGAGGGCGCGGAGCAGGGCGGCGCCCTGGCCTTTGAACACCGCGAACCGCGAACCGGAAATCTTGGCGGCGCGTTTCAAATCGAGCAGGCCCAGCGATTCTCCCAGCTCCAGATGATTTTTGGGGGTGAAATCGATTGCCGGTTTCTCGCCCCATTTGCGCACTTCCCGGTTCTGAGACTCGTCGGTGCCTTCGGGCGTACTGTCGCTGGGGATATTGGGAATATTGAGGAGCGTGGAACGGACCTGCGCTTCCAGATCGCCGGCCTTGCCGTCGCACTCATCGGTCTCGGCATTGATCTGTTTGACTTCTGCCATGAGGGCATCTGCATTTTGTCCCTGTTTTTTGAGTTTGCCGACCTCCGCGGAAAGGGTTTTCTTTTTGTTCTTGAGGGTTTGGGATTTATTCAGCGCGTCCCTGCGCCGAGCATCTATTTCGACCAGCTGGTCCAGAGCCTTTGAGGTACCGGGACCGCGCCGGTTCAGCTGGGTATGGACACGTTCGCCCTGTTCTCTGATGAGTTTGATATCCAGCATTAACTCTTTCTTCGGTAGCGTCTGGGAATTTTGCGTTTGGTTTTTCCGCCTTTTTTGATGCGCCCTTCGATGCCTTCCAGTTTCATTTTCAATAGCGCGGGATATTTGTAATCGCCTTCCAAACCTTTGAACCGATTGTACGCCAGTTTTAATTTACCTTCTTCTTCCAGGCAGGAGGCCATGACAAATTCCATTTCCCCGGTATAGGTACTCTTTGGATAAACCACCCGAAACTGGGAATATTTGTCTCGGGATGCCGAACACCGTTCCAGGTTGTGCAGGATTTCCGACATTCGCAGGTACGCTTCCTCCGACCATGGGTTACTGGGGTAGGTTTCAATCAGGATATCGAACTCCACCAGGGCCTGTTCGTAATTGTGCTTTTTAAAATAGATGGCGGCGATGCGGAACTGTTGTTCGGAGTTCTCTGCCGGTATTTTATATTCGTTGATGAGTTTCTGATACTCTATGATGGCTTGGTCGAGATCGCGAAAATTGAGTTCCACAATTTCGGCGATGTATTTCTGCGCTCCATAGGCAAACTCGCCACGTGGACGTATATTGACCACTTCCTGAAAATATCTGATCGCCTTGCCTGTTTCTCCTAATCCAAAATAATAAATCTCTCCCAGCCGGTACAGGGCTTCCTCGGCATGGGGCCCGGAAGGAGCAATCTCCAGAACTGCATTAAACAGTTCAATGGCGCTGTGATTACGCCCCTGAACCCATTCCTCATTAGCTCTTAGCAACAGATTCTCAGCTCGGGTATCCCCGCAACCCAGCGTTGCCTGGAGAAGAATGCATACTGCGATGTGATAAACAATTCGGCATCTGAGTTTCAAGAACACGTTCTTTTCCCTCCCAAAGGACCACATCATTGGATTTATTCAACAAACTTTTCAACGCCGACTACCCGGGTGTCCGCTGGCATGCGCGCGAGGCGAACCCCCTGGGTGTTCCTGCCAATCACAGATATTTCTTTGACCGCCATGCGAATGATGTTGCCTTTGGAGGTGACTATCAACAGCTCATCTTCTTCCGTCACCCGTTCGATACCTATCACATTCCCGATCTTTTCGTTGCACCGAATGGTGATCACCCCTGTCCCGCCGCGACCCTGCACCGGATATTCTTCCAGTGGGGTGCGCTTGCCATAACCGTTTGCGGTCACAGTGAGAATCGTGTTGCCGGGTTCCACAATTTCAGCCCCGACGACCCGGTCGACTTCTCCCTTGAACCGGATCCCCTGAACCCCGCGGCCCGCGCGACCAATGGGTCGGACATCGGTTTCATTGAACCGGATTGACATGCCCGATTGCGTCGCCAGCAGGACGTCTTGTTTGCCGTCGCTGATATTCGCGGAAATCACCTGATCGTCTTGATCGAGGGTGAGGCCAATAATGCCGCCCTGCCGCGCTTTGCTATACGCCATCAAGGAGGTTTTCTTAACGACCCCCTTTTCGGTGGCACAGAGGACATACTTGTTTTCTTCGAAGGTTTTAACGGAAAGAATGCTGGCAATTTTTTCATTGGGCTTCAACGCCAACAGGTTGGCGATGGATTTCCCCTTGGCGGTGCGTCCCGCTTCCGGAATATTGTACACCTTCAGCCATTGCACTTTTCCTAGGCTGGTGAAAATAAGCAGGGTGTCCAGACTGGAGGCGACAAACAACTGGTGGACCACATCCTCCTCCACTACGCCCATGCCTTTGATGCCCTTGCCGCCGCGCCGTTGC
Source organism: Nitrospirota bacterium (assembly GCA_030600405.1). Lineage (GTDB taxonomy): Bacteria > Nitrospinota > Nitrospinia > Nitrospinales > Nitrospinaceae > SZUA-226. The sequence goes on along the minus strand of JAUVMD010000023.1, from coordinate 2,913 downwards.
GCGCGGTAGTTGCCGGTACTCTGGCGCTTAATGTACCCGCCGCGTGAATAGGTGACTACCATATCTTCATCAGCGATCATGTCCTCGATGTCGATTTCCGCCTCTTCCGTTTCGACGATTTCGGTCCTGCGGTCGTCGCCGTATTTCTCTTTGATTTCCGTCAACTCGTCGCGGATGATTTTCATCTTGACGTCTTCATTGGCGAGAATGTTTTCCAGCGCGGCGATCTCTTTGCGGATCGCTTCCAGATCATCGATGATCTTCTGCCGCTCCAGACCGGTGAGCCTCTGCAAGCGCATTTCCAGAATGGCTTTCGCCTGAATCCCGGATAAACCGAACTCGGTCATCAGTCCATCGCGCGCCTCCGACGGGTCTTTGGCGTTGCGGATCAATTGCACGACCTCGTCCAGATGGTCGAGAGCGATGCGGAGGCCCTCCAGCACATGCTCCTTCTCGCGTGCTTTCTTGAGATCGAAATCAGTGCGCCGCGTGACCACTTCCCGACGGAACAACACGAACTGGTGCAGCACCTCTTTCAAATTCAGCACCTTCGGCTGACGGCCCACCACAGCCAGCATGATGATCCCGAACGTCTCCTGCATCTGGGTATTTTTATAAAGGGTGTTCAGCATCACCTGCGAGTTGGTGCCCTTCTTGAGCTCGATCACCACGCGGATGCCATCGCGGTCCGATTCATCCCGAAGATCACTGATACCCTCAAGTCTTTTGTCGCGGTGCATCTGGGCAATCTGTTTCACCAGCCGGGCTTTGTTGACCTGAAAAGGCAGTTCCCGCACGATGATAAATTCCCGATCGCCTTTCGGACTGGTTTCCATTTCCACCCGGGCCCGCACTTTGATCTGTCCTCTGCCCCGGTGGTACGCCGCGCGCAGCCCCGCCGTTCCGTACACCAGACCGCTCGTCGGAAAATCCGGACCGGGTATCAATTTAATGAGATCGTCAATCACACAGTCAGGATGGTCGATCAAATGGATCGTGGCGCCGACGATTTCCCTAAGATTGTGCGGAGGAATGTTGGTCGCCATGCCCACGGCAATACCGGATGAACCGTTGACCAGCAGTTGGGGGAATGCCGCAGGCAATACCGTGGGCTCTTCAAGCGATTCATCGTAGTTGGGGATAAAGCCGACGGTATCTTTTCCCAGGTCTTCAAGAAGATTCTGGGTGATCTGCGCCATGCGCACTTCGGTGTAACGCATCGCCGCGGCGGTATCTCCATCGACCGAACCGAAGTTGCCCTTGCCGTCGATCAGCGGGTAACGCAGGGAGAAGTTCTGAGCCATACGAACCAGCGCATCGTAGACAGCGGTATCGCCGTGGGGATGAAATTTACCCAACACTTCACCCACGATAGCGGCCGACTTTTTGCGCGGTCGGTTGAAAACGTTGTTCTGCCCGTGCATGGCATACAAAATTCTGCGGTGGACCGGCTTAAGGCCGTCACGCACGTCGGGCAGAGCGCGCCCGATGATGACGCTCATCGCGTAATCAAGATACGAACTGCGCATCTCGTCTTCGATATTGATCAACTCAATGGAATCTGCCATAGCCTTCTAATTTTGGGAGGGGGTGTGACAATTAAATATCCAGGTTCCTGGCGTCCAGAGCGTTTTTCTGAATAAACTCGCGCCGGGGTTCCACCGCATCGCCCATGAGCGTGGAAAACAAATCCAGTTCGGGATCGTAGTCCTCGGCCCGCACTTGCAGGAGAACGCGGGTTTCGGGGTCCATGGTGGTTTCCCACAACTCTCCGGGGTCCATTTCTCCCAACCCTTTATAACGCTGAATGGTTAAGCCGGATTTGCCGGCCTCCATGATGGCGTCGAGCAACACTTCTTTAGATTCGATTTGGATGGATTCGTCTTTATGCATCAGAGCAAATGGAGGCCGGTCCATGGATGCGATCGGTTGGTACAACTCAAACAATTTCTGAATCAATGGCGAGCCTATAAACTCGGAATTAAATTTGATCTGGAAGTCACGGCCTTGCTGGTGGCCCGCTAGGGTGAACTTGTACAGTTCTTTTTCGGGATCATAATCGACCACCAACTTCATATCTTTGATGAATGGGTTGATCTCGATTGTCTCCTGGCCGTGGTCCGTTTTTGCGGTATAGATATTTTCTTTCCCGGGCTCCACGATCACACCGAACTTTTTGAACGCACTCACTTCATCAGCGCCCAACTTCTGACCGTTCTTCAAGACCAGCGGGATATTTTTGAGGCCTTCCTTGATACCAAATTTATCTTTTTCGGTATCGGCCAACAAATAATTCATCAACTGAGATATCAAGGACAGCAGTTGATCGAGCGTCTTGAAATTATCCTGGTCGATTTTCATATGGACCAGGGCGGCCAACAACTCTGACGGGATGTTATTTTTCGCCACCGTGTTGCAGTAGTCCCGGAAACGTATCAGGTGGTTGACAAAATCCACCAGCTTTTTCCCGGAAATTGCGGGGCCCTTATTCTCTATAAGAACTTCCTGTTTGTCGGTCCCTTGTTCCACAAGAACCTGGGACAGACCTTTTTCATCCTTCACGTAATTTTCCGACTTGCCCTTTTTAACCTTGAATAGAGGTGGTTGAGCGATATACAAATAGCCTCTTTCGATCACCTCCGGCATCTGGCGAAAGAAAAACGTCAACAACAGGGTGCGGATGTGCGCCCCGTCGACATCGGCGTCGGTCATGATAATGATTTTGTGGTATCGGAGTTTTCCGATATTGAAATCCGTTTTACCAATACCCGTACCCAACGCAGTGATCAGAGCGCGGATTTCATCACTGCCGATCATTTTGTCGTACCGCGCTTTTTCAACGGTCAGGATTTTACCCTTAAGGGGAAGGATCGCCTGGTTCTGGCGGTTCCGGCCCTGCTTGGCCGACCCGCC
>JAUVMD010000203.1 GCA_030600405.1 Nitrospirota bacterium | reverse complement strand
TGTGTTTGTATGCCGTCGCGCCGATAGTTTTGCTGGTCTGCGCTCCATGGCCTTTATGATCGCCGGGGTCATCGGTGTGTGCATACAGCCCACCGCCATCCGGTCTTATGAACCCAAGAACAAGGGTGATTACCAGAAAACTCGACAGGAAAAGGCGTTTAACGGACCTGTATTTGGGGTTTCGATAAGGTGTACAAGGTTTCATTGCCATTCAAACCGTCTTCGGTGACATCGATCCAGATATTCCGGCAATTACGCCGGAAGTCCACCCCCGTACAGTAAAACAGGGGGTACTTCGAAGTGAAATAAATAACCGGATTCGAGATGTACACCGTCAGGTTGTCGATTCTCGCACTCTGGATGGCATCCTGGATGGTCATTTTCTCGCTGGACCCCTTCCGGATGATCTTGCGAATGACCTGATAGTCGAGGGTGCCATCCAAATCCAGATCGTAATAGGTGGCGATCAAACCGGGAATGCCGAGCAACTCCCACCCGCGGTACGAGGGGTCCTTCCAGCCCGGTTCTTTGGGAATTTGAACTTCATCGGACTTTTGGGATAAAGAAGGGAAAAAGTCCTGAGCGTGAGCCGGACTTTGGATCCACATCATGTGAATCAGAACCATTCCAAGAAGAAAACTGACCGAACCTGCCTTCATCCCAACGCTCCTGTAAATTCACCCCCAAATGCGTCAATCAAAGCCTAAACTTCAAAGTATCACACTTTCCGGGGCAAAGAAAAGAATATAAAAAGCGGCGAAGGATCGCCTAACATATTGTTTTTTAGGTTTAAAGGGCTTCCTAAGATAGGACAAAGGGGGGGGAGGAAAGAATACGGGAATCCTTTATCCGTTTCGATATTTCTAAAACGGGCATTCCAAGGGCTCCGCTTCCGGGGTCTAATTTCCGCCAGGAACCTTTTAGTTACAACTCAACCTATAAGGCCGGTATCTGTAATGCGGTGTCAAAATATTACTAATAACTTTGTTTGGAAATTAACGCGTCGTACGCATCCTGTTTCCTTGCGGCCTCTAATTCAAGATCCTGGATGTCGTTTTCCAGTATCGCCTGCTCGGTCTGTAATTGTTTAAACCGGTCCAACAGGTTTGCACGCTTTATCCTCGAGCCCTTTTTCGAGATCAGTTTAGACTCAACCCATTGAATTTCTTTATCTACCTCTGCTAAATGGATCTTTTTGGATTTAATGTCACTGACCAGGTGATGAATTTCTGCATCCAGACCATATAGCTCACGACCCCTGTTATAACCGGCCAGAAATATACCCTGCAGTTCGGCCTGGCAAACATCGTTATAAGAATAACCGGAACGCCCCCGCGAAAACCCTTTTCGATAGGTGCAATACTGTTTGAGACCCGTTTCGCGGCCAATATTGTATTGCGCCAAATCAGGTTTTACACCGTGTTCCGCACAGGCTTCACGATGATTACCGATGTACGAAACAGGACGGCCTTTCGCACCGTCTTCAAGCCCTATGACCTGCCAGTCCGCTTTTTGACACTCTGATTTATTCATCGTTGCGCAGCTTGAAACCCCAAGCAAAATGAGAATGCAAAGGGCTTGTCGAATAATATTCATCGTTTAAAACTCCATGATTGGGTCAGCGTAGCGATATACTGTAACAGTAAAAGTATAAGGTTGGTTACCCGAAGTGTCAATTTGCAACTGATGTGGTTTTTGGCAATCAATTGTTTTTATTGATCCTAACCAAAAATCAAAAAACGTTCTTTAGTATTTCCAAAAAATCTAGTCGGACTTTGTCACTTCATAGAGATCGTCTACAAGGTTTGGGGTCAGGCCTTCGGGTGGGCCGTCGTAGACGATTTCCCCATCTTTCATGGCGATGAGGCGTTGGGCGTATTCGCGGGCCAGTTCCGGCAGGTGCAGGTTGCACAGCACGGTCACGCCGTCCTCCCGGTTGATGCGGCGCAGGATGTCGAGGATGGTGCGGGAGGTGACGGGATCGAGGCTGGCTACCGGTTCGTCCGCCAGTATGATTTTTGGTTGCTGCATCAGGGCGCGGGCGATGCCCACTCTCTGCTGTTGGCCGCCACTCACCTGGTCCGCCCTCTGCCCGGACTTGTCGCCGATCTCCATTCGTTCCAGATTATGTTGTGCCGCGGCGATCTCGTCTTTCGCAAAATAATTGATCAGTGCCGACCAGGCGGAGGTTCGACCTAAGGCACCGGACAGCACATTGGTCCTGACCGACATTCGCGGCACGAGGTTGTAGTTCTGAAAAATCATCCCTATCTTTTGGCGCAGGAATCGGAGACGTCTGCCGTCCATCGCGGTCACTTCCTGCTCATCGAAAAATATTTTTCCAGAGGTGGGTTCCACGAGGCGGTTGATGCATTTAAAGAGAGTCGATTTGCCGGCACCGCTCTTGCCAAGGATGACGACGAACTCCCCGGCTCCAAACTTCAGAGAGACGTCACGGAGAGCGCGGGTACCATCGCCATAAATTTTTGAAACCTTCTCCAAACGCAACATAACCGTCGCTCCTAAGGGTTCGCTTTTTTCAAATCCAGGTTGAGCAGACGGCCCGCCTCGCGCACTGGATCGAAAAACGCGTCGAAATCCATCAACCCGCTGATTCCGTACACGCGCTTCAACACCTTACTCCCGTCAGGGGTTTTAGCCAAATGCATCAGGCCGGTTTTGATTTTCTGTTTTAGGACCGGGTCGAGATCCTTACGGGCGGATACGGTATCGTTGGGAATATCTTGAGTGTAGGCGATCACGCGGAGTTTACTGAACACCTCTGGATAGGTTTTCGCGACGGCGGCTCGAGCATCATCGTAAGTTGCTCCGGCGTCCACCTCGCCTTTGAGGACGGACAGAATCACCGCGTTGTGCGATCCGGCAAACAGGGATTGCGCAAACAGGCGGTCGGGGTTCAGTCCTTTCGACAACAACAGGGTCTTCGGGTACAAATGGCCGGAGGTGGAGGCGGGATCGACGAACGCGAACTTCTTGCCTTTGAGGTCGGCCAGGGTTTGGATGCCACTGTCGACGTGGGTGATGATCTGTCCCCGGTAAAACGGACTGCCGAAACGGACGACGATCAGTAGCAAGTCAACATCATATTTTTGCTTCGCCAGCACATAGGAAAGAGTAGCGAGCCAGCCGATGTCCACCTTACCTGCGCCCATGGCCTCAATCACAGCGGCATAGCTGGTGGCGATTGAGGTTTTGAAATGCAGGCCGGTGATTTTCTGTAGGCGCAGGGCGATTTCCTCGCCGCCTTCCAGAATGGTTTGCGCTTCGCCGGAAGGCACGAACATCATGCGAATCGGATGTTGGACCGTTCCCAACCGATCTTCGGCGAACACCACGGAAGGATGAAAAAGAAACAGACCCAGTCCTAGAATCCAGGCCCCGGTATTGAAAAACGATTTAATGGTTAGACTCGGTCGCCGCATCGTTCTCTCCGCATGTTTCGAGGAACGTTACCATACATGGCAATGATTTTCAGGAAACGGACATAAAAAAAGGGCAGAGCGCCAAAGCGCCTTGCCCTTTTTAAAAACTTGAAAATTTACTTCATCAATTTCGTACGGATGTACTTGATGACATTCCAGATATCTTTGTCCTTAAGAGTTTTCTGTGGCACCATTCCGGTTCCCTTGGAGCCTTTCTGGATGATGAAGAACATCTGACCCGGGGTAACGTCTTTCATGGTTTTTGCGCATAGAAAGTTGCGGGGTTTCGGTTTCAAAGCCGCACCCAGTTTCCCGCCACCGTCGCCTTTTTCGCCATGACACATTTTGCACGCCATGGGTTTGGCAGTCTTGTTATAGATTTTTTTACCCGCGGCGGCATCGGCCTTGGCGGATTTATCCTTTTTGTACAGGCTGGACGGGGCTTTTTTGGTTTTCCGCTTTTGAGGACACTTGGCAGCAGCGGCGAAAACGGTGTCAACCGCAAACAAAGTCAAAATGACAAAAACTAGAAACATTACTGATTTTTTCATCGGTGTAATCCTTTCAAATTGAATGAAGGTATATCAAACTAAACGGTAAACACTAAAAACCGGAAAAATCGAATTTATGCGCCGGAAGCATAAAAAGAGA
>JAUVMD010000038.1 GCA_030600405.1 Nitrospirota bacterium | reverse complement strand
TCCATCAATCCTCGTACTGGTTATCTTATGGGGATTTCTTTATTGATCGGACGACGTTTTGCGGAGGTGCGCTCCATGAAAGTAGGAGATACCATCAAATTCGATTTCGCCGGGAAGAAAAAAGAGGGCATGGTGGCCAAACTGTTCCCTAATTCCGTGCATTTGAAAGTGGACTTTGAGCGGGACAAGGGAAAAATCATCAAGCGCAAACTGAGCGAAGTCGGGGCCGGTAAAGACAAAGGCAAGAAAACCAAAAAATAATCAGGCGTGCCCCCGCGGTGAACCGACAACAAGGCGCGGGTGTTCCATTTTTTGTGGATGAGTGTTGATCGTGGAGTAGCTGTTCCGTTGGAACGGGGGTTCCCCCTCCGGATGGTACCCTGACTTGGTTTTCTAAAAGTAAATTTTGATATTGGCTTTCTTTCGCAACGCTTCCAAATAAGGATGGCTTTTGTTTTTGATCTCTCGATCCATCAGCAACTTCCGGATATTTTTTCTTTCGCTTTCCAGAGTTCCTTTTTTACCCGCTTTTTTACCCGTCACCTTCAAAATCTGATAACCGTGTTGGGTGCGAAAGATTTCGCTGACCTCTCCCACCTTGAGCTTGAATGCCAGTTTGCTGAAGGGACCAAACATTCGGTCTTCGGTGAAAAAACCCAAATCCCCTCCACGTTTCGCGATAGAATCCTGGGAATGCAGGCGGGCCAGCTCCGCAAAATCGCCGCCTTTTTTTAATTTGCCCAAGATTTTTTGTAGTTCCTGGCGGGCCTTCCGATCTCCTGCGGACCCGGCTTTAGGATCCACCTTGATCAAAATAACGCTGGCGCGGCGTTGCTCCGCACTCGAAAATTGCAGTGAATTTTTTTTGAAGTAATCCTCAATCTGTTGATCGGTAATTTTGATTCCTTCGCCCAATTCCCTGCGAAATACCGCGTCGATCAAGATGTCCTCCTTGAGTTCCTGCTGGTATTGCTTGAGAGTCAGTTTTTTAAGTTCCAGTTCTTTGAGAAATTCCCTTTCCGATGAGAACCGTTTTTTGACCGCATTTATTTCTTCATCGACTTTCCCGGAAGAGACTTGGATTCCCATGTTATCGGCTTTTTTAAGGAGGAGATGGCGGTTGATCTGGTCCTGAAGCAGTTTTTTTGCGGCCACTCTTTCCTGTGCCTGCGTCAAAGGAATGCCCCGATTCTTGTACCGTTTAACGGTCTTTGTGAGGCCGGGCCAGATTGATGATTTTTTTATATCGGTTTCGTTTACCTTGGCGAGTACGTCAGGCAGAGAAATGGACGGCTTGACACCGTGGTCGTGCCCGCCATGGGCCCAAGCGCTGGATACCGTTCCGACCGCCCAGCAAAGCGGTAATAATAAAAAAAACAATAATTTAAAAATAATCGAACGATTCATGATTTGATCCTTGCACCACGGTGGTATTGGGAAAGGGTTTGCGGGATGTTGTCTTTTGGAGCATAACATAAAACCTTGGGAGGGGGGATGTCAACCCGTTTTGGCAAACAATGATGGGGACGCGGGTTTCTAATGGAGGGGCAAAACGGTTCGGAAGCCGTAAATATTGTTTTGTGTTTCCGGTAAATTGCGTGCCCGTTGGGTGACCTGAACGCCGTCGATATTGTTGATCCAGGAACCCCCGCGCAGGACTTTCATCTGTTTGGCTTCAGGGCCTTCGGGATCCAGCTCCGGGCTGATGCGATAGTACTCCTTGTCGTACCAGTCGAGGCACCATTCCCAGACGTTGCCAGCCATATTGAATACTCCGAAAGGGCTGGCGCCGGGGGCGTAATAATTGACGGGCGCGGTGAATTCATATCGATCTTCCATTCCGTACACATTGACAAAATAGAGTTTCTTCCCTTTGGTCCATTTTTCTCCCCAGGGGTAGAGGCGTCCGTCGTTACCCCGCGCGGCTTTTTCCCATTCCGCTTCGGTGGGCAGGCGGCGGCCTTTCCAGCGCGAATAGGCCATGGCATCGAACCAACTGACGCCAATCACCGGTTGATCGGGTTGGTTGAACAGCTCGTCCTCCCAGTACTTGGGTTTGACATGTCCCGTGGCGTCGATAAATTTTTTATATTCGGCGTTGCTGACTTCGTATTTGTCGATGAAATACGCCGAAGTGTAAACAAAGTGCATCGGTTTCTGGTCTTCGGCTTCGCTGGATGATTGGCCCATTTGAAAATAACCCTCGGGAACGTAAACCATCCCCGGAGGTGTCTTGGCCACCGCCCACGCGGAAGAAACCCATACCGTTGACAGAGCAAGCAACAACAATATTCGAATTTTAATTTTTTTTGAGAAAAGGGGTTTAACGTCGGAGATCATGGAGCATCGAAAAAGCCGATATAGGTGACCAGTTGGGTCTCGGGATCAATGTGGAAATCCTTTTCGATATTTTCAAAGTCAATCCATTTGTAATGTCCGTTCCAGCAATTCAACGAGACGACGGAATTACCGTACCAATCGGTACAGCGATTCAGGAAAACGGGCGCACCGCACTGGTTGCATAGCCCGTGAATTTCGATTGTACTTCCTTCTGCAGTCATGTTTCCACCGTATCGTCACAAAAAATTCCCAGCAGGTTAAGATAGTCCTAGTATGAATAAAAATTGGAAGGGTGCAAGTAAAAATTGAAATTTTTGGCATTTTCAAGTTCGAGCAAGACTCAGTTTGTCAAGTATTTTCTTGAATTCCAAGCCCAGGAAATCCGGTAAACAGACCATAAACAAAAGGGGAGAAATTTTTGCTGAGTTTCGAGCTTTCGAGAGAGTTACAATCGGCGAAGTTATTTCTGGTTGTCTTCGCTTTTTTTGGGGATCGGGAACCCGGCTTGTTGAAAAAGATCGGTAAGAGCTTCCAGGGGAAGGCCGACGATGTTGGAATAGGACCCTTCCCAGGATTCGACCAGGAAAGAACCTTCCCCCTGAATGGCATAGGCTCCAGCTTTGTCGAGAGGTTCTCCCGTCGCGATATAGGATCGGATTTCGTTTTCGGAAACGGATTTGAGAGAGACCGTCGAGACCACGGCGGTTTCATATTCTTCGGCCTCCGGGGTGATCAACACGACGCCGGTGATCACCCGGTGCTGTTTCCCCGCCAGTTTTGAAAGAATCCGGCAGGCATCTCCCTCATCCGCGGGTTGGCCGATAATTTCCTGGCCCAGCACCACCATGGTGTCCGCTCCCAGCACATAACTGCCGGGATTGGCCCGGGCGACCCAACGGGCCTTGTCGCGGGCAATATTCGTGGCGTTTTGCTCCGGAGATTGCTCCGGATCGGTGGTTTCCTCCACCTGGGAGGGACTCACTTCGAACTCCAGGCCCAGCGTCCGCAGTAATTCCGACCGCCGGGGCGAGCGGGAAGCCAGGATCAATTTATTTGAGGATGAGGGCATAAGGTGTCTGGATATTTATAAAGAAATAATTTAGACTAACCAGCATTCAAACTTCAATAAACCATTGGCGGTTCCTGTGTTTCGGGGGCCTATGATTTTTACGAGGGTGAACATGGTAGGTTTTTCTCATCAGATTCAGGTTCGCCACCTTGTGGTGGAAAAAAAAGAAGTCGCGGATTTATTGAAAGGGACCATCAGCGAAGTCAAATCGGCCGCCGGCCGGGTTCAGATGCTGATGCGCCTGGCCGAAAAGTACAGCCTGTGCTCTTCCAAAGAGGACGGCGGCAACTTGGGTTGGATCGAGTTGTCGTCGGACGATCCCCGCATCAGGGGATACGAGCCCGTATTAAAGAATGCGGAACTGGAACAGATCATCCGTGAGGGGGTCAAGGATATGACCCTCAATCGAGGCGAAGTGTTTGGCCCGGTGCAGACGCAGGAAGGCTTTCACCTTATGATGATCACCAACGACTTCGGTTCGGATCGGGCGACGGCGTTCACCGGTTCTTCGCTTTAAACCTGTTTTTCTGCCACCGCTACCGCCGGCGCGGCCGGTTCGTGATCCACGAAATTGTAGGCGAAGCACCCGCTGGTACACCGCACCAAATAATGCGGACACGAGAGGCAGGGTTCCTTCGCCTTCGTGTTTTCGAACACGTGGGTTAAAAAGCGGGAGCCCATCTTCGCCTCGCTGATCGGGTTCACTTCCTTGAATTCCGAAATATTCCCCAGCTTGAAATCGTGGAACGGGAAACAGTTGAAGCAGTCGCCCTTGGAGTCGATATCCATAGGACTGCCGTCGGCGCACCCGAAATAAAATTGTTGTGTTTTCCACTCCGAAAACTCCGGCACCTGTTTGTAACCGTGATAATAGAACCGGGAGACCAGGTTTTCTTCGCCCGCGCCGATTTCATCCAGAAAGCACGGCGGGAATGAGCAGTCGAAGCGGAAGCCCATCTGCGGGTATTTCTTCAGTTGATCGATCATCCGCCGTCCCACTTTGGGGAAGTCGCGGATCGGCAGATAGACATTATCGATTTCGCCGACGATGGGAAACGCCGGGCTCACGCGGATGCGATAGGACTTGTCCCGCGGCAGGCCGATCTCCTGGTAAATGGCGTCGATTTCCCGGCACTGGGTTTCCAGGTCCTGTTCCTTCGAATACAGGTTGATGCTGAAGGTGACGCCGTAGCCGTTTTTACGGAGTAACTGTCGCGCCACCTCGTGGCACCGCTGGTGATTCTTTTCACTGATGTTCTCCAGCGTCTGCCAGTTCAGCAAAACCGAGAAGGTGATGTGTTTTTGGATACTTCCCTGGACGCTAACCGCATGTTCCAGCAGATCCAGTACGTGGTCCTTCATCAGGCCATTGGTGAACAGACCGAGGTTGGAGTAAGGCGACATGGCGTCCAGCGTGGCCGAAAAAATTTCGTTGAACCGGGGGTGGAGCGTCGGTTCCCCGCCCATGAAGTTGATAACCCCGGTGGTTTGGATCTTGGGAAGCATTTCCGTCGTAAAATAATCGTAGTCCATGGACTTGCCCGGCGTGTTCACCGTTTCTTCCATGTACTCGTCGGCAAAGCAGTAATTGCACTTCAGGTTGCAATAGCTGTTAAGAATTATATTCATGGCCCTGTTCCAATCCAGTTTCAGGGTTCAAAAGTTTTTTTCCTGCGAAGAATCTGCCCGGTTCCCGCATGCACCAGCATCTTCAATTCGAAGGGATAGGTCCGGCAGACGTTCACGAATTTTTCGACCGCGTCGTTTTTGGCTTCCGACTCGTCCGGCGCGTCCAGAGTGGTTTCCCAAGCGTATTTCAGCGTGGGAATGCGCTCGAAGCAGGCTTCCTCCAGCCGCAGTAGCAGTTCGCTCTCATGGGCCTCGTTAAAATTATTCAGATCCGTTACCACCAAAACGTTAAATGTTGCCAAATTTCCTCCTAGCCAAAAACGGGTCCACGGAATATCCGTATCTTATCACAGGAGAGGGGAGGGAGTCAGTTTTCCAAGCGCTCGGGAGGGGATTTTTCCGATGGCCGGTCCGGCCACAGGCGGCACAGGCCGGCCACGAGGCTTCCGAGGATGCAGTGAGTGAGTGCCGAAATGGCTCCCGGTACGGTTGCCAGTCCGAAGGCGGCAAAATTGCTCCGGGCCAGCTCCGTCGCCAGGCCGGAGTTCTGCATGCCCACTTCCACCGAAACCGTCCGGGCGTTCCGGTCGCGGGTTCCGAGAGTTTTTGAGAGCAGATAGCCCAGCAGGAATCCCAGAAAATGCAGAATCACCACCGCCCATAAAAGAGACGCGCCGCTTTCCATGATGTCCTCCTTTTTAGCGGCGAGAATGAAGTCGACGATGAACACGATGGATAGCACCGCCAGAAATGGCGTATACGCGGCGATGCGTTGCACCTGTTTATGAAAAAAATGATTGAAGGCGATGCCCGCGGTCACCGGCAGGATCACCACCTGGAAGGTTTTGATCAACAGGCCGAGGGTATCCACCTCTACCGCCGTGCCTGTCAGTGTTTCCGAAGCTGATTGTACCAGCCAGGTAGTCAGCAGTGGGGTCATGAGCACCGCCAATAACGTCGAGCAGGTGGTGAGCGTGACCGACAACGCGACGTTCAACCTTGCAATGAAACAGACCACGTTGGACGCGGTACCCCCGGGACAACACCCGACCAGCACCAGGCCGATCACGAAATCGATTGGCAGTTTAAACAAATGCGCCAGGCCGAAGGCCAGCAGAGGCATGACGAGGTATTGCAGGGCCACGCCCAGCAGAATCGTTCCGGGGATTTCCAGAATCCGCGCGAAATCCTGCGCGGTCAACGTCAACCCCATGCTGAGCATGATGATGGCGAGAAACCAGGGGATCCATGTCGGCTGAAACCAAGTGGCCGTGGCGGGTTCCCACAACGCCAGTCCCGCGCCCAGCACCACCCACACCGGGAACGCATTGGCCAGCGCGATGAAAAGTTTTTCGGTTTTATTCAAGCCGGGCAAGGCCCGGTGCTGATTTTTCTCTGTGATCTCCGTGTCCTCTGTGGTGAAAATTATTTGTGTCCCCCTTCGACAGGCTCAGGGTGACACGGTGAGTCACTAGGGGAAATAATATTGGCTCCAGCGTCACGCTGGCTATTGTGTTTTTTGTACGATAATGCTGGAGTAGGCCTGATCACTGTCTTCATACGCCTGGTAGCGGATGATTTTCATTCCCTGGAACGCCGTTATCAGCTCGTTGGATTTCAACAGCCATTTGGGATTAAACCTGGCGTGTTTCAGGTGGTCGACGTTATAGGTTTCGATGATCGCCATGCCGCCCGGCTTGAGGGCATCCTTGATTTGCGGCCACAGGTCTCTCTGCATGTAATACATCAGGAGAATCACGTCATAGGCGTTCTTTTCCAATTGATGGTTTTCCAGATCGACCACCTTCGTTTCGATTTCCACCCCATTCTGTTTCGCCAGTTGATGTGCCTTGGCGAGGCCTTTCTCCGAGATGTCCAGCCCCACCACCTCAAATCCCTGCGTGGCGAGATACACCCCGTTGCGTCCCTCGCCCATGGCGATGTCCAGCGCCCTGCCTTTGGGTAGCAGATGGATATTCTGTGTAAGAAACGGTACCGGTTTCTTGCCGAAAATATAGACCTCCGTGCCGTATTTTTTGTCCCAGCGGTCTTTGTCACGCGGTTTGGCATTCAACAGTGGAGCGCCCGCGACGGCGGTAACTATCAGAAAAGCCAAGGTGTTCAGCAGAATTTTATTGTGAGAGAAGTCGAGACTCATAAGCGCCTCCTGCAGGTTGTGATAGCGCAAATTGTACTCCAACCCCCCAACCTGTCAAGCCAATTACCCGTTTACACGGGAGGGTTTTAAATTGTAAACTTGGATCGAATTTCCAGAATCAGGCCAAGTGCCAACATTTCAGCAGGAGGTTTTTCATGCGGCGGCGAGTTATCGGATTGTTCATACTGATGGTTTTCGGATTCCAGGCGTTTCTTGTGTCCACCCTGTGGGCGGACGGTGCCGCTTCGAACAAACCGGTGGCGAAATCCGCCGACCGGCGGTATCTGGATTTCGGCGACGGCACCATCCTCGACAAGAAATCCAACCTCATGTGGATGAAGCTCGATTATTGGCAGATCGAAAAGAAGTGGTTGAACTGGTACACTGCCAACGAGTTCGCACAACGCATGAGCAACAAAAAATTCGCGGGCTACGATGACTGGCGTTTGCCCACTCCCGAGGAAGCCCTCATGCTCTACGACCGGCGCAAGCGCAACGTCGACAAGGACGGCGACAAAGTGTTCATCGACCGTATTTTCCCGAAAGGCGGCGGCTGGGGCACCTGGACCAGTTCCGAAAAGGGAGCGCAAGCCATTGTCATTTCCTACAAGGACGAAGGCGGTCAAGCCTACCAGAACAAAATCAAGGGCCCCGACGCGTTTCTCCGCCTGGTGCGCGGCCCGGTCTCCTGAGTTCCAAATTGAGTTGCACTTACGAGTTGAATTCAAGTACTATTTCAGTCTCTACAGAATATTAAATAAAAGTCATCCACCATTTATTTTCCATGGAGGCAAAATATGTGCGGAGATAAAATCAAAACTATTTATCCCATTGGGAAGAAATTGAATGACCCGTTTCGGCCAAGATGGCAGCCATGGATACTATTTGCGGTTTCTGTCTTTACGGTTTTTTTCCTGTTTGGGACGTTGCCGGTCAGCGAGAGCACCGCGGGTGAAGTATGGGTTGCTAATATGAAGGGTGCCAATGTCCAGATCATTGATACCGGTTCCAATCAGGTCGTGAAGACCATTGCTACCGGTGCCGGAGCTCATAATGTCACTTTCAGTCCGGATGGCAAGCTGGCCTTCATCGCCAACTTGGGGACCAACAGCATAACCATCATAGACGCTGTGTCGAAAGAGAAGTTGGCTGATGTAGTCACGGATACCAAGGCCCACGATGTGGCGGTATCCCCAGATGGAAAGATCGCCATCGCGTGCAACGTTGGAGCGGGAAACATCACCTTTATCGATGTGGCATCGAAAAAAGCCATTCATACGATATCCACCGGGAAAAAAGCCATCACGGCTGTATTTTCTCCCGGAGGAGGTAAGGTTTACGTGGTCAACGCGGGAGCCGCAAATATTTCGGTGGTCGATACGAATACCCGCAAGATCACCCAAACCCTGGCGGGGGCCAAAGGTGCCATGGCCATCAAACCTACTGATGACTGGGGTCTGTTCTGGCTCACCGCTCCAGCGGATAATAAATTGTTATTGATGAATCCGCGAACCGGTTCAGTAGAAGCTTCAATCGATGTCCC
>JAUVMD010000247.1 GCA_030600405.1 Nitrospirota bacterium | reverse complement strand
CCGAAAAAACATCATTAATGGTTTCTATGATGCGGGGTGGTTCCTCTAAAACGCGGCCGGTTTCGTCGTCCAGAAAATGGCTGAGTTGCAGGCAACGGTCCTGAGCGCCGTTCAACGCCCGCACCGTTTTCTGAAAATCGATTTCAGTCAGGCCGTGGTGGATGTCTTTCTTTTCCAGCCAGTGGAGAAAAGAATACAGGTCGAATAAAATTTCGTTCGTTTCGGTTTTGGTGGACACGGAGTTGAACGGCAGAAATCCCACCACAAACCGGCTCAGGTGCATTGGCCGAAGGCTTTCCGGTTCCGCCGTTACGGTGCGGTTGCCCATTTCTCCGGAATGCTCCATCCCCGATTCGATCAGACAATTGTGAAACAGAGCCAGGCTTTTGCCGAGTTCCCCGGCAGGCAGATCCGGGGCGGGGCGCTGGCCGCGGCTCTGGACATAATTTTTCATCAACTCGTAAAGACTCATTGCAATCCTAAGATGGGGTGGGCGCTGAAATACATTTCCGGAGCGTATCGAGCAGTTGTTGAAATTCCTCCGTGGTGATGTCTCCCATGTTGGCGATCCGGAAAATACTTTGGCTTAATTTTTTTTGTCCGGCATAAATCACGAACCCTTTTTTCTTAAGCTTGTCGTGCAGGAACTTATAGCTGATCCCCTCCGGCAGTTTCAGCGCGGTCAGGGTATTGGACCAGTGTCCTTCGGGTACGATGAACTCCAATCCCATTTCCTGGAATCCCTTCCGAAGCATCGCCGCCGCCTGGCCGTACCGCTTGATCCGGCCCTTGACCGTTTCTTCAAGAAGCTCGTCCAGCGCGGCATTGAGCGCGTAATGAATCTGCACCGCCGGAGTGAACAGGGTATCGCCTTTTTCCTGGGCCTGGTGGTTTTTATACAAATTGAAATAATGGGAGCGTTCGGGAATTTTCTCCAGCCGCGCCAGTTCGGTTTTGCGCACCAACACGAACGAGACGCCGGGCAGGCCCTGCAGGCATTTGTTGGCAGTGCCCACACAAAAGTCGATGTGGGCGCGGTTGAAATCCAGAGGGTCGCCCGCCAGGCCGCTGATGCTGTCCACCAGAAACCGTTTTTTATATTGGTGGACCAGCTCTCCGATTTCATGAACCGGGTTGAGCAGTCCTGTGGTCGTTTCGTGATATACCAGAGCGACCACTTCGATTTCGGGATGCTGTTCGAGAGCCCGCTTCACGTCGTTCAATTGAGGCGGTTCGCCCCAGGGAGCGTCGAGGCACCGGATGTTGAACCCGTACGCTTTCGCCATGGCGGCGATGCGGTCACCGTAGACGCCGTTGCGGATCACGAGCATGGATTGACCCTCGCCGAGGCAAGAGGAGACCGCCATTTCCAGCGCGGCGGTTCCGGAGCCCGTGGTCAGCACGGCGTCGTAATCGTTTTGGATTCCGAAAGCGCGAACCAGTTTGGAGCGGATCGACTGCATCAGATCCGAAAACTCTTTTTCCCGGTGGCACAGGTCCGGCTTCAACAGGGCCTGGCGGACCCGCTCGGTGACATTGACGGGCCCCGGATTGAGCAGAACGGTTCGTTTCATCAGTTTTCCCGGTTAAAACCACAATTATTTGAATATGACTATACCAACCCCCCCAAACCCCGGCAAGAATAATTTATAAGAAGGTCCGGCACCCCGCCGAGCGGGAATTTGGTATGATTGCCAAAGAACAGGTTCTTTCATGAATCCTCTTTGCCGGTGGGTATGATCCAGTGCGGTTGAACTTTCTCATTCTAACGGTCTGTCTTCAGGCGGGCATCCTGATTCCCTGGCCGGTATTCGCTTTGGGCGAGGCCTCGAAGGTCGTCATCCCTCAAATTAAATATAAAGGTGGCACCTACAATCCCCGGCCTCATGCGGTGGAAAGCCTGCTTGCACAGATGGCCAAACGCACTTCAGTAGAAGTCAAAAGGGTTCCGTTGATCTTGAAACCGGGGGATGCCCGGTTGTACCGGTACCCGTTCATTTATATGGGTGGCAATAAGGCTTTCAAGCCGTTCAGTGAAAAAGAATTGAAAGCCCTGCGTAATCACCTGACCTACGGTGGATTTCTGCTGATCGATGACAATTCTTCGAAGCCCAATTCTGAGTTCGACCAATCGGTCCGGAGGATGATCGGCCGTTTGTTCCCGCACATTCCCCTGCAACGTATATCCCGGGACCATTCCATTTTCCGCTCCTTTTATCTGATCAATCAGGTGGTGGGCCGGATGGTGAACAAACCGTATCTGGAAGGGATTACCACCAAGGGACGTACCGTTTTGGTGTATTCCGCCAACGATCTTGGCGGGGCCTGGTCCAAAAGCAAATTGGGGCACTGGGATTTTGACATGATCGGCGGTGGTAACCGGCAAAGGAAGCTGAGTCTCCGGCTGGGCGTCAACATCGTCATGTACGCGCTGACGCTGGATTACAAAAAGGATATGGTGCATCTGCCTATCATTCTCGAACGCCTGCGGAGGGTCAATCCAAAGTGAACTGGCTGGCCGCCCTATGGGGCGAAGAGTGGAGCGAATACAACGCCTGGGAGTTGCATTGGACGTCGGACGTCTGGGGAGGCACCTTTGCTTTTCTGGGAGTGTTGATCGTTCTGTCTCTGTGGTTTTTCTGGACCAGCCTTGCGCGGGTCCGTTCCCCCTGGAAGAAAACGTTTCTTTATGCTCTGCGAGTAGTCGTCCTGTTGTTGGTGGCGATGGTGGTCTTACAGCCGCGACTGGAGTTCAAAAAAACCCAGCCCTTAAAAAATACCGTCGCCGTTCTGCTCGACGACAGCAAAAGCATGACGATCAATACCTTTCCTTCCGAAAAACCCCGGGGTGATCTGGTGCGCAAGGTGATGGAAAACAATAAGGAGTATTTTGAAACGTTAAAGCAAAATTATGAAGTAGATTTCTTTTTTGCCTCGGATCAAATCGATCCGGTTCCGCTCTCGAACGTAGTGACGGGTTATCAGGAACAGGCAGTCAATACCGACCTGCATCAGGTGTTTTTGGATATGATGGAAAATTACGAAGGCCAATCCCTGCAGGGTGTCCTCCTGTTTTCCGACGGCGCCGACCTCACCCAAGACCCATCCGGTATTTCTCCGGAGTTTACCGAAACGCTGACCCGGTTGAACGGACCGGTGCATACCTTTCAGGCGGGCGGCAACGAAGGGTTCAAGGACTTGGCTATCGAAAAGGTGGATGCAACGGACTTCGGGTTTGTTCATCAATCGCTGAATATTGCAGTAACACTTTCCGCACGGGCTATCGGCAAGAAAAATATTCCGCTGGTGCTGAAAGAAGGCGATAAAATTCTGGTTTCAAAAATCGTTTCACTGAAAGAAGAGGATTCGCAATACACTGCAGAGCTTCAATTCACTCCGGCGTCTATCGGCAAACGCATTTACACGCTTTCGGT
>JAUVMD010000040.1 GCA_030600405.1 Nitrospirota bacterium | reverse complement strand
TACCCAGCCTCGAAGAGCGACCTGGCATTTCTCACCCCGCATGGTGGCCTGGATCTTCTTGCCCAAGGACAGATGCAACCCTGTTTTGGTAACCGTTTTCATATCAACCCACCTTCAGTCCAATGACAATACTCCATACCTGCAAAATCGGCAGAAACAGGTGACTATCTTTAGTTTTTTTTAGACGATCCGGGGCATTTTATTTTAAGTAATGAGTTTATGTCCCGCTATCCGGCGTTTCCCGGGTTTCTTCTTCGGAAGGGATCTGAGGATAGTACTTATTATAAGCTCGAATGATCTGGCGCACGATGGGAGCCGCTGTGGAACCACCATGCCCGCCATGCTCCACAATGACCGCTACCGCTATTTCCGGATTCTCGTAAGGCGCATACCCGACAAACCAGGCATGATCGCGGTATTTGTAGGGAATCTCCTCCTCTTCCTCACTTTTAGGGCCCCTTTTCAGGCGCACCACTTGGGCGGTGCCAGTTTTCCCGGCTACTTTTATTTGTTTCAAACGGGCTCGCCAGCCCGTTCCCCGTTTTTCATTGACCACTCCAAAAAGACCTTTTTGTATTATGGAGAGGGTATCGGGACGGCTCTCCAACCTTTTCTCGATACTGGGAAAAGTTTCTTTGATCACCCGGCCGTCCTTATCCTTGATCTGCCGCACCAAATACGGTTTGAGAACCATTCCCCCGTTAGCTACAGTTGCTAGCAATCGTGCCTGCTGAATAGGAGTCACCAGGTTGAACCCCTGTCCGATGGATGCGGAAATAGTTTCTCCACCCAACCATTCTTCCCCTCGAGCTTTTAACTTCCACTCCTTAGTCGGGACCAAACCCGGTTTTTCGCCGATCAAGTTGATTCGGGTCAAGCTTCCCATTCCCAGCATTTTCGCGTAGCGGGCCAACGTATCGATTCCCAGCTTGTGGCCGACGGTATAAAAGTAAACGTCGCAGGACTGGACGAGGGCGTCATGCAAATTAACTCTTCCATGTCCTCCCCGCCGCCAACACCGATACACTCTCCGGCCCAACCGAAAGTACCCGGGGCAAAACACCGTGTCCTCCGGCGTCACTACTTTTTCCTCCAAAACCGCATAAGCGGCGACAATTTTGTAGACGGATCCGGGTGGATACTGACCGTCGATGGCCTTGTTCTGTAGCGGGTGTTCTGTATTAATAATCAGCTTGCGCCATTCTACGACCGAAATTCCTGCGGAAAACAGATTGGGGTTGAACGAGGGTTTGCTGGTTATGGCAAGGATTTCACCCGTCTGCACTTTTATTACGACGGCGGAACCGTTAATCGGGGTTTCTTCCGTTCCGGTCATCGATTGTTCGACCACCTTTTGAATTCTCAAATCCAGAGTCAACTGCAAATGATCTCCGCTTTGAGGAGGACTTTTTCTCAAAACAGCCAACTCCCGGCCGGAAACGTCCACCTCGACTTCCTTATATCCTTTCTTGCCTTGCATATCCTGCTCGAACAGAAATTCAATTCCCTCTTTACCGACGATGTCCCCCATCCGGTACCCGGCTTCTCCCTTCATCAATTTGTCTTTGTTGATCTCTCCCAGATAGCCTAAAGCGTGAGCGGCAAGTTCCCCGTAAGGATAATTCCTCAAAGGTTCAACTTTCAGTTGAATGCCGCCCAGCAACCGGTTGTTCTCTTCGACGAAGGCTACCTGATCCCTTTGGATATCCGCTTTGATAAGAACATCCAAAAACGGTTGGGATTGCCGTATATCGTTTTTTACCTTTTGGATGTCAAAATCAATTTTTTCCTTCAAGGCATTCAGCGTTTCGCCCAGGTCTTGAACATCCTCCGGAGTAATGTACAAGTTGAAGGAAGGGCGAATGGAAGCCAGCGTCACTCCATTGCGGTCGGTGATTTCGCCGCGGTAGGAGGGCAGAGAAATCAGGCGCACCCGATTGTTTTCCGACAACCCCATAAAGTCGGATCCCTTTAAGACCTGCAGATACCAAACCCGTAATAACAGGACAAGAAAACTGACGGTCACCAGGAGCATGAAAATTTTTATTTTTTTTCGTACGCCATCGGAAAAGTCGCGGGAATAACGCTCGGTACTCACTGCGTGAAACCCTCCAGTAAGGGGAATTTACGTAGCACCCACTTTTTGCTCCAGTTTATAAAAAAGAACAAAATAGGTCCAACCAACGCATTGTACATGGCGTAAGTTGGGAGCGTGCTGAATAGAAAACTAAACGGTATTTGGGCTTTGAGAAGTGTGGTCAGAACCAAGTAATACACCAAACCATCGAAGAAAGAGGCGGCGAGCAAAATCACGGAGATGGGAATAAATCCGATCACCATCAGTTTATCTTTCAGGGTGGAAAAGGTAAATCCAATAATGCTTTTGGATAGGGTATTGACCCCCAGTAGACTTCCGGAAAGACAATCCTGGATCAAACCGATCGCAAAACCTACCCAGATTCCCCGGTCCCCTTTAAGAAGAACACCGCAATAAACCGTCAGAATCAGAGCCAGATCCAGAGTCACTCCGCCCACAGAAAAATAACTCATCAGACTGGTCTGAAGAGAAAACAGGAAAATGAAAACTACTGTAAAAATGCCAACAATCATGTTCGCAACTTATCTCACGACAAAAGAACCAAAACTTCTTCCAGGCGCCCAAAATCCGCGCTGGGAGCGATGCTGATTTCCTGAAACAGCCCCTGGGTTGCTTTGGTTATACTGATAACGGTTCCTACCACCAATCCCTTGGGATAGACGCCCCCCAACCCGGAAGAAAGAACCTGGTCGCCCACATTGACCTCGGCGGTGATGGGCACGTATTTCATTTCACAAAACTCCATTCCCGTTCCGACGACGATTCCAGAAACGCGGTCGTAACTAAACAGGGTATCCACTGAGCTCCGACCATCCACGATAAGCATGACCTTGGATGTGTTCAGACCGGCTTGAATCACATGGCCTACGACGCCCGCATTGGTGACCACTGCACGATTTTCCTTGATCCCGTCCTGGGTACCTTTGTTGATGAAGACGACCCGAGCCCACTGGGTGGCGTCTTGTCCTATCACCTTGGCGACGATGGATTTCAGCTGGCGCTCTTTCTGATACTCCATCAAATCGCCGACGCGGCCTCTCTGACGGAGCTCTTCACGCAGCTCGTTATTCTGCCGGATCAACTTGTCGATTTCCTGTTTGAGTCTTTCGTTTTCTTCGGAAACTTCCGCTACAAGCAGATAATGGTCCACAACATCGTTGGCAGAATCCAAGGTAAGAGTGATAAGGTTTTGAACAGGGGAAACCACCCACATCAGTACGGTTTCAAAAAAGGTGGGAGATTGCGACCGCCTGATGTCAAAGGTCATCAAGGCGAATGAAACCAAAACCAGCGACACAAGAATTATTATATTTTTACGACCTCTGAGTCTCTTTCGCCACACTTTAAAACGTTACTTTATTAAGGAGTTTAGGTTCTGACAGCAGTTTTCCCGCACCCAGCGCCACTGCAGAAAGGGGATCCTCAGCCAGGGTAATGGGAAGTCCGGTTGATTCCCGCAACAAAATGTCCAGACCTTTGATAAGAGAACCACCCCCGGTGACCACCACTCCTTTATCTACAATATCTGCCGCCAGTTCCGGAGGTGTTCGCTCCAAGGCGATTTTGACGGATTCAACAATTGTACTGAATGTTTCCTGCAAAGCCTCCCGAATTTCTTCATCAGAAATGACGAGAGTTTTGGGAATGCCCGCCACCAGATCCCGCCCTTTGACTTCCATGGTGATTCGCTGTTTCAGTGGATAAGCGGAACCAATTTTAATTTTGACTTCCTCCGCCGTCCGCTCGCCAATTAAGAGGTTGTACTTACGTTTCACGTAATTGACGATGGCCTCGTCCATTTCATCGCCGGCGACGCGCACCGATTTGCTGAAGACGATTCCGGACATGGAAATAATGGCGACCTCGGTCGTCCCCCCGCCGATATCGACGATCATGTTTCCGGAGGGTTCCTGGATGGGTAAATCCACCCCAATGGCGGCGGCCATCGGTTCTTCAACCAGAAACACTTCCCGGGCACCCGCTGACTCTGCGGAATCGCGCACGGCACGTTTCTCTACCTGCGTGATGCCGGAAGGCGCGGCAATCACCACCCGCGGCCGGACCAGCGATTTACGGTTGTTGTGAACTTTCTGGATAAAACTGCTGATCATTTGTTGCGTGACTTCAAAATGCGCAATGACCCCGTCTTTCATCGGGCGAATGGCTTCAATACTGCCAGAAGCCCGGCCCAGCATTTGCTTGGCTTCCGCCCCGACCGCCTGCACTTCTTTGGTCTGAGTATTGATAGCCACTACGGAAGGTTCGCGTAGACAGATCCCCTGGCCTTTAACAAAAACCAGAGTATTCGCTGTTCCAAGGTCGATTGCCAAATCGTTCGAAAATAAATCCCAAAAGAAGTTGAACACAACTGTTATCCTATAGAGGTTGGTAAAAGTTTCGTTAACTAATTGATTTTTCTAAAAATAACCTTATATCAAGGGAGTTGGAAATTCGCAACACCCGCTGGCCCCGGGACCTCGGAAGACGAAGTTCAGGATTAATTTCAATGAAATAAGGCCGGAATAAACAGGTTGCGAATTAATTCCTGGTGGACTAACATAATCAGCTTAAATTTTAACATCTTTTTGCAAGCCTTGGGAGTGTAAATCCATGCTCAATTTCATTCGAAGCCACGGAATGGTCAAAGTCTTTTTATGGGTTATCATTATCGCCTTTGTGACCACTATTTTCTATTCCTGGGGTGCGGGAGGCAAAATCGGGGGAGCCAATAAAACCGTCGCCACCGTCAACGGGATGGCAATCAAAGTCAATGAATTTGACCGCGCCTACGGCAATATCATCAATTTTTACCGCAACCAGTTTCGCGGCCAGTTTTCAGAAGAAATGGCGGCAAAACTCAACCTGAAGGAAAATGCTCTGGATGCCCTGATCCAAAATAGGCTGGTGCTCCTAGAAGCGGAAAAAATGAACCTGATGGTCAGTGATCAGGAACTGGCGGAAAGCATTTTCAAACGGCCTGAATTTCAAAAAGACAACAAATTCAGCAATAGTCTCTATAACAATTATCTCCGTTTTAGCCGCATCAGCGCCAGGGATTTTGAGGATAACCAGCGGAAAACCCTTCTCCGCGAAAAACTCGAAGGGGTTATAAAGGCTTCGACGCAAATATCGGAAACTGAAATACAGGACGCCTATAAAAGGGAAAATGAAAAAATAAAATTCAAATATATTGGTTTTTCAAAGGATTACTTCAAGCCCGCCGGCCGCCCTTCGGACGAGGAAATCCAAAAGTACTTTGATTCGTACAAGAGCCAATTCGAGGTGCCGGAACAAATTCAGGTTCAGTACGTCAAACTGACTCCAAAAATGGTCGAAGAGACTGTTAAAATTTACGAAGAAGATATCAAGGACTACTACGATACCAACCAGGCCAAGTTTTTCATCAAGAAACAATACAAGGCGAGTCATATCCTGATTAAAAATGATACTCCACTTCCATTCGGAGAAGATTTATCCGATGAGGAAAAGGAAAAGTTACTAAACGAAGCCGACGAGAAAACCAGAATCAAAGCTGATGAAATACTGAAACAAATCAAGGAAGGCGCTGAATTTGGAGAAATGGCGAAAAAATATTCCGGCGATCCGGGCTCGGGCACCAACGGGGGCAGCCTGGGACAGTTTTCCCGGGGAATGATGGTTCCTGAATTTGAAGCGGCGCTCGACCAGTTGACACCCGGAGAGCTGGGCGGTCCCGTCAAAACCCTGTTCGGCTTTCATATCGTCCGACTGGATGAGGTGAAGGAGGAGCGATTGAAACCCCTGACGGAAGTGCAAGAGGAAATCAAAAAAACACTTAAAAAAGATAAAGCGCGGAAACGCATCCGGAGAATCGCCAAAAAAATCAGAAAGGCCGCCGGAGTCGGCAACGACCTGGCGAAAGCCGCCCTGGAATACAAAGCCGAAACCAAAACCACCGAATTCATATCAGGAAAAGTCCACAATGTTCCCGAAATTGGAAATGTGCCTGAATTTTTCAATACGGCCTTTTCACTGTCAGGTGAGCAATTGAGCGATCCGGTCAACCTGCCGGAAGCCTCGTACCTGCTTAAAATAGTCGCAAGAAAAGATCCTTACATTCCGAAGCTGAATGAAGTTTTAAGCAAAGTGACCCAGGCGGTTGTCGAGGAGAAAAATAAATCCGCCACGGAAAATCAATTCAAGGCACTTGGGGAACGGTTGAAAACGGAAAAGAATCTGGAACAACTGGCCAAGGAACTTAAGATGACCGTGGAGGAAACCCCGTTCATCAACCAATCGGATTCCATTCCCGGCATCGGCAACATCCAGTCCATCAAAGATGCCGTGTTCCCGCTCAAACCGGGAGAAACCACCACCGGAACCAGCCGGGGGATCTACTACTTGATCCAAATGGTGGAGCGCGAAGCGGCGGATCAGCCCGGTCCGGAACAATTGAAAAAAATCTATGCCCGCCTCAAAAACGAGAAGGCCCGGGTGATTTTCCAGGAGTGGATGGAAAATGTAAAGGAAAATGCCGACATTCTGATCGACCGGACCCTTCTGTAAAAGGAAGTCGCAGGATTACAGAATAGGAATCAGAGGAAGAACCTCCCCACTCTTTCACTATTATAATAGGAGTTATTTGGGCCCAGCGTCACGCTGGACGGCTACCGCACCCGCCACGTATCCTTTTCACGCCCGGCAGAATTGGCTTCGACCAAACGATGTATCTTGAGGATTTTTTCCACCAGCTCGCCGATATCCCGCGCCAGCACCCGGATCATCTCCTCCTTGCCCTGCCCTCCCAGATCGTAAATGATGTCGGGTACGAACCCGCATTCGGTGATCGCTTTATGTGTCCCCCACTCTAAAGATGAGCCTTCCCTTTGCTTGACGGTTTTGGGTTCCTTGGCCCGGTCGAACGATGCAATCTTGAATTTCAGTTTCTTGCAAAATTTTAGGATGAGATCGCTGAATTTAATATTCATTACCGCCCGCATTTCAGGATCAAAGTGCATGACGGTCAATACGATTTTGGCGACATGTTGCGAGGCGCCAAACTGCGGCGGCGCCACGGTAAAGATATCATTCCCGTTTTTGACGATCCGTCCTGGAATAGCCGCCACATCTTCCGTTCTCTGAGCGCCGGGGAGACCGATACCAATATTCGACTGCACTTCAGGGATCAATATTCCGATTCGGTTTTGCTTCAGAATCTCCACCGCGGCCGACAGGCCTTGAATCACCTCGAACCGCTTTTTGGTCTGGAACAAGGCCGCCATCGGATTCACGCACCCCGCGCCCTCACCCGTTCCAACGCCACTAGCGATGCCTGTGGTCACCAGCCCTTTGGCATTTTGAATAGCCGAGGACACATCCAATCCCAGCGCCAGTCCCGATGCGATGGCGGCAGAAAGGACGCACCCCGTGCCGTGCCAGTCCTTCTTGCCGAGCCGCTCTCCTCCAAAGATTTCATACCCCTTGCCGTTAAAGAAAAAATCGTCGGCATTATTTTTGGCGTGGCCGCCTTTGATCAATACGTTGCGGACCCCGAGTTTACAAATCGCCTTGGCGGCTTTCAACCGGTCCTGTGGGCGGAAGATGCGAACGCTCGACAAGATCTCCGCTTCGGGAATATTCGGCGTCACCAGCAACGCCAGCGGCAGGAGCTTCTTCTTTAGCGCTTCCACTCCTTTTTTGGAAAGCAGGGTCTTCCGGCTGGAGGACTTGATCACCGGGTCCACCACCAGGTTCTTGATCCGCGCCCGCTTTAACAGCCGGGCGACGCATTCCACCAGTTCTTCATTGCCCAGCATGCCGGTTTTGACGGCGGCGGGTTTGGCGTCTTCCAGCACGGCTTTCAATTGCGCCTCCACTTCTTCCGGTTGCAAATCAAAGGCGGCCTGCACGCCTTTGGAGTTTTGAGCGGTGATGGAGGTGATCACTGAAGTCGCAAACAACTCATGGGCAGAAATGGTTTTGATGTCCGCCTGAATTCCGGCCCCGCCGCTGGAGTCGGAACCGGCAATCGTCAGTACGGTTGAAACTTGTTTCATAGTCACACGATCCTTTAATCGAAATTCAGCGCGCTCTCCAAAGACCTCACGGCCGTTGAAGCAAATTGTTTTAATTATAATCAAACTTTGGGGAGTGGTCCGGGCAACAGCCTAACCCACTGTTACGGATTTGGCAAGAGAGCGGGGTTTGTCGACGTTCCTTTTCAGAGAGGTGGCCGTGAAATAAGCGAACAGCTGAGCGATGACCATCTGAATCAGGGGTGCGATGACAGGGGGAACCGGCGGCAGAATCAATTCCTCGCTGAACAGTTCCTGGTTTCGATTGCGTTCATCGAAGTGGATTCCCAAAACATATCCATCACGGGCTCGGATTTCCGCCACGCTGGCCAGGGTAGCCTCATACAGGGCTTTCTCGGAATTGGGGGGGATGAACACGATGGAATTAATATCCGAGTCGATCATAGCCAGGGTGCCGTGCTTCAAAAATCCGCAGGGCATACCCTCGGCATGGACGTAAGCGACTTCTTTCATTTTCAGGGCGGATTCCAGCGCGATGGGATAATAAATACCCCGCCCTAGATACAGCCAGTTTTTGACATTCCTGTGGTGGT
>JAUVMD010000256.1 GCA_030600405.1 Nitrospirota bacterium | reverse complement strand
CGAACTACCCAAGGGAAACACTAACAAGCGTGTCCATAGAATTTCACTGGCCAGCGCCACCAAACCGGAAAAACCGAATACGACCAGCAGAAGTAAACCCAGTCCGCGTGAGGGAACATCCTCTTCTTCCACTACGGGCTCCGGTTGGCGTGGCGAGGCCGGGTCTATGGCGCCGCCTGGTTTCCAGAGCCAGCAGAGTATGAAGACCAGACCGTTCAATATTACAGCGCTCAGGTTGGTTCCCTGAATCCCCAGAAACTGTGTTCCGAAAAACTGGGTGTACAGAACTCCCGCCACCGCGCCGAAGGTGTTAAGCGCGTACAGGAACGACAGGTTGGAAAAAATTTTCGAACTTTGAGAACCAATGGACCAGCTTCCGATCACCGGCAGAGTCGCGCCCATCAGGAACGTCGCGGGAAGCATCAGCAATGCACTGAGTATGAATTCTATGAGGTGCCGGGGTACTCCCGATCCGGTGGACGAATCGATCAGATGGGGATAGATGGCCGACAACCCGCTCAGCATCAGGGGGAACAACAGGGCGTACAGGCCGATTCCCGCTTCCAGTGCACCGTACAATCGAACGAGGCGGGTCTTTTCGCGGCCGGGCCTTTGCAGGTATTTCGAAATCCCCCACGCGCCCAGCGCCAATCCCGCCATAAACGCGCACAACACGGCGCTGATGGCATACAGAGTACCGCCGAACACCAGCCGGAACTGTTTGATCCAGATCAGTTCGTAGGTCAGGCTGGTCAACCCGGAAAGGAACAGGCAAAAGTGCGGAATAAATTTGGAGGATAAGGGACGAGCGAAAGGCATTGAAAAGTATTGGCAAAAGGTTTCCGGGATTGTCACACATGCCGGAAGGGGAGTCAACTTGGCCCGGTTGCAACCCGGCTTAAACGGTGTTAGCCTTGGGGCAGTTTCGAAATTCCTTTAAAACCGTGAATTGTTTCCAAGGGTATAGGTCGCCGTTAACGGTTAGCAAAGGTTCAGGGGAGATTCTCCGCTTGCGCCCCAGAATCATCGGTTGCAATTGAGCGTCAGCCAATTCCCCCTCCGGGCAGGAGGTCGAATTTCCGCTATGAAATTGACGCAAAGAGTGATATGTTTCCTGCTTTTGTTTTTGGGGTGGGTCGCACCATCGTCCCTGTTTGCCGATCCGGGTGTGGCGCTGTTCAAGAAAAAGCAATGCGCCCTGTGCCACAACATCCACAATCCCGGAACGGTTTTCGCGCCCGTGTGCCCCGGATTGCAGGGCGTACGGTACCGGCACAACAAGGACTGGGTCCGCCAATGGTTGAAGGATCCCACAGCTGTCTGGGCCACGAATGACGCAAACGTGCAGGACATCAACGCCCGCTACTTCCGTTACCGGGGAAGCAAACCCAAACCGCGGGAAAGCTTCATGGCCACGATCATCGGCAAAAAAGTCGTGCTTACCGATGAAGAGATCGAGGCGTTGATCGACTATTTATGGAAGTTGTAAGGAATCACCGGCGGGAATCACGCCGTTCCTATTCTTATATATTTGGAGCCACTCGCATGTTTAAACCATCAGGCTGGATTTTTGGAATCGTTTTACTTGTAAGTTTGATCTTGAGCGCACCCGTTGGGGCGGCGGAACCCCTGGGCGGCGAGGACCTCACCGAGGGCATGAATATCCCCGGGGTGGTGGCCAAGGTCAACGGCGTCGAACTGCGCTCCGATTACATTCGGTTCCGGGTGAACCTCGATATGCGCCGCATCGGCCAGAACCTGAACGCCCAGCAGAAAGCCAAACTGGCGGGCGCCATCATCGAGAAGGAAATCGTGCGGGAGCTCATGTACCAGGAAGGCCAAGCCAAGGGGAGTGGTGTGTCTCCTGAGACCGTAGAAAAGGAAATGCAGGAGTTCAAAAAATCCTTCGGTTCGGAGGACGAATTTCAGCAAGCTTTAAAGGTTCGCGGTATCTCCGAGGATGAATTGAGAAAAGGTATCGAGGTGGACCTCATCGCCAAGCAACTGCTTGACGACCGGGTCAAGGGCAAGATCCATATCACCGACACCCAGGTCAAAAAGTTTTACGAGGACAAGAAGGAAAGTTTCAAACGGCCCGAATCTTTCCGGGTACGCCATATCTTTGTCTCCTACGTTCCCTTTGATGTGGTACAGAACACCTCTCCGGAGGAAATGAAGGAAAAAGCCGATGAATACCGCGCGGCTTCCAAAAAGAAAATCGACGAAGTGTATGGCAAAGTCAAAGCGGGAGGAAATTTCGAAGAACTGGCCAAACAATATTCGGATGACCAGGGAAGCTCCGGTAAGGGCGGCAACCTCGACTTCATGTACAAGGGCGTGTTCGATCCCATGTTCGACAAGGCCGTGGCCGAGTTAAAAGTCGGTGAGACCAGCGGTATCGTCGAAACCGAGTTCGGCTACCACATCATCCAGCTGATGGAAACCAAGCCGTCGGATTATGCTCCCTTCGCGGAAGTGAAGGAATCCATTCAAAAGCATCTGTTTATGACCGATGCCCAGAAGCTGGTCGGCCGCTATATCGAGGCTCTTCGGAAAAAGGCCGATATTATCGTGTATTACCGCGGGCAGTAGGGCCACCCGCTCCCCTCTGTGATACAATAACCGCTTCCAGAAAAAGCCGACAGGACCACGCGGTTCGTGCCGGTCATTTGAAGACCATCCACAAATAACCTTTTCATATATCAAGGAGCTCGTTTTATGGCCACCTATTCCAAGGAACAGGACGTCGCAACCACACAGGAGGACGATCCGAAAGCACGCGAAACTCTGCGCGAAGTGTTCGGCAATACCGCGCGGTGGAATGCCGACTTCAAGGGATTCACCGCCGATATCAATGTGAACATCAGCGGCAAGGAAGACACCGGGACCGTCACCGTGAAGAACTCCAAGGAAATCGAATTGACGATTCAGGATGAAAAAGCGAAGGAGTTCGCGTCGGAGAACCTGGCGTCGATCGCCATGCACCGGGGACCGCGCTCGTTCGACGAATCCGACGGCAAATACAAGCTGGCGTTCGGCGACGACGGGACACATCCCCTGGGACGCAGTATCGTCATGGGCGGCGACGGCATGGGTTCGTTCTACCGTGTGAAGGACGGGCGTATCCAGCAGATCAACCGCAAAACGCCCCGGTTTTCATTTTCCATCAACATCGAGGAAAGCGTGAAGAACGCCGAGGACAAGTTTCTGACCAAAAAGTATTCAGTATTTTATTTTAATCCGGAATCCAATACGCTGAAGAACGTCGAGAGTTACACCGACCACTACACCCGCGTCGACGCGTACGATCTGCCGGAACAGCGGCGCATCATCGACTG
>JAUVMD010000022.1 GCA_030600405.1 Nitrospirota bacterium | reverse complement strand
CCGGAGACCACTATGGCGGGAGGCGATCCCATCAAGAGTGCTGAAAGCGCGGGTCCACCGGACCTGGCATCGAAGGCCACCATCAAGGATTGGGACGGAAAAGTCCTTCGCAAAGGCAGTAACGGCTGGACCTGTCTGCCCGATATGGCGGGCACACCGGGAAATGATCCCTGGTGCGTTGACCAATCCTGGTCGACCTTTCTCGACGCTTACATGAACAAGAAAAAGCCTTCTTATGACCAGGTAGGCGTTGCGTACATGCTTGCAGGAGATACCGCGGTCAGCAACTCCGATCCCTTTGCCTCAAAAAAGACCACCGATGCGGACTGGGTAACGGGGCTGAAAGCTCACCTCATGATTCTGATCCCAAACGTCAAATCCCTGGACAGCTATCCGACCGAATGGCGGGATGGAGGCCCGTGGATTATGTGGAACGATACCCCGTATGAACATCTGATGGTTCCTATCGAAAGCATGGCAAGATAGGAAACGCCAAGAACGAACCAAGGGGCTTGCGGTGAAAACCGTAAGTCCTTTGTATTTTGAAATACCAGCGTATACCATTTGACACGGGTGACAGCGGAAAGGTAAGGTAGCAGGATCATTCTTATCAAAATTTGTTTATTGGAGACTTTATGGCTGAGGAACACGGGCGCCGGTTTTCGCTGGATAAGGTGGTGATCGATCCGGCCATCAAAAATCGAATCATGTCGGCGGACGGCGACGATCATGTCGGCGACTGGGACGGCGAAAATATAGACGACTTGGTGAAGGAGTTAGACCGCATCGAGGAGCGGGTCGATGCCAACTACAACCATCTGCCGCACAACACCAACCTACCGGAGGATTTGCGCAATCAGGTGGAAAAGGATTACCCGATCTGGGCGTGCGACAACCACGGAAGGTGCCTGACGGGGGAGCATGCGGACAAGGTGGTTAGTGTCGACAAAATCCGCAGGCATTACGATAAAAAACACGGCGGCGTGGCGGCCTTTCGGGAAAAACTGCGGCTTGAGCGGGAGCAGATGATCGCCGAATTGAACCGCAACAAGAAATAACCGAGCACTCTAAAAACGCGATCAACCCTGTATTCCTCTCCAACATCGCCTGAAACACGATCCGGAATATGCCTTCTATCGGATTAAACCTCTATGGAGGGGGTTTGGCTGGATTCGATTATTCGGTTGGAGTTTCTTAAATTTCCGACGGCCTGATCAAAAAACAAATCCAGCCGTTCTTTCATTTGCGGGGATAATTCGAGGAGACGGGAACGGGCATCTTCCGGGTTATCTTTCTCGATAATCAACTTCTTCTTAATGGCTGTCTCAATATACTTGCCCGCCGTTTGAGCGCTTTTGATTCCCACCATGAACTTGAGGGCATCAGTTTTACGTTCGGGGATACCCGATTTCCATAGCCGGGTGAACAAATCCCAATACGCCGCCTGGTAAAACTCGATATCTCCCTTAAAGACGTCCAACCACTCCACCCCGATGCGGTCGATCATATTCAGATATTCTTTGCGTTGGCTCTCGTTGTATTGAAGATCCATTTCCACCTGCTTTAAAAAACCCTTGCGGTACCTGCCCTGGCAAGAAGTTTTAGGTCAATATTAATTCCACTTTTATATATACACGTGATTAGGCATACATAAACTATTATAAACAAATCGATTGAAAGATTAAACAAAATTAATGTAAAATTTTACAAATAAATTTGACTATAAATATGATTGTAATTATATTGGTATCAGTAGTTCAACAACGGTTTGATTTTGGCTGATGAAGGAAATTCCAAACCCCTTTCAGGAGAAGCGGTCATGAAAAAAGTAACCGTAGGTCTCGTCGGCGCATTACTCGTTATAATGGTCAATAGTAACGCATGGGCTCAATCCGGGCTTCGGATAGATTTGGGTGGAAACGGATTCGTGTTTTCGATTTCCGATAGCCGCTCCGGTTTATCGACTTTCGGGTATGACCACTATCGGCCCAACCCATATTACTATTCCGGACATTATCCAAACCGTCCTTATCTGGGATGGGGCGGTTATCGGGGGCATCACCACCCTAACCATCAGTATTGGGGCCACCATAAGCCGGGTCATCATCACAAAGACCACTCCTATGGCCATCAACGAGGCTATAAACGTGACAGACATGGTAAGCACTATCGAAACCATAATCGGCGGGGTCACCATGGACGCCAATGGCGACGATAAGTTGATTGTCAGGACAGGTGGGAAAGTGGGCAGGGTGAATTAAAAAATCTAACGGCCTGCCAAATAAAATCGGGTCTGCGGGGATTCTCGTGGACCCTTTTTTCTTTGAGCTGTGGATTTCCTCAGCTTTTTTCTGGTTTTTTCAAACAATTTTTTGGCTCCTAAGAACTCATCGTTGAGTTCCATTGTCTTTGTCAAATGCCGGTCCGCCTGCTCATAGTTTCGGGTTTTGTAAAAAACCTCTCCCATGGAATAGTGATACTCTGGGCTTTCCTCATCAAGACATACGGCGGAGGCAAAAGACCTCTTGGCTTTTTCATATCTCCTTTTCTTGAAGAATTCCTTTCCTTCTTGATGAAAATCGAACGCCGTTTTAGATCGGGTCATTTGCGGTTGCAGGGAAGCAAGAATATTCGTAGCAGTCCTCTGGTCACCCTTAAACACGAGAATCTTGCCCCCGCCGGCGGATTGGTCTTTAAGGTAAAGATTAAAATCAAAATACCAGCGAATATTTTTTCCAAAGGCATTTCCATACTTTTCGACTTTCACCACAAAGCTTTCCATGCCACCTATATGAACTTGATGGATTGCATCGCCTCCCCACTGCTCTATCTCGTTACGCTCTCGCCAGTTAATGATACTTCTTTGGTCAGAAAATTTTTTCCGGGCGTAATGGTAAGGCGTTAAGAGAAGAGTCCTTTTCAGAAACTTCTGCATATCTTCAGAAGCCCAGTCAAATTGCACCTGCGTTTGACGGGTTAAAAGAAGAGTCTGAGACTGACCGGGAGTATCCAAACGAATTTCACATTTCTCCTCATTTTTAAAACCGGAAACCCGATTCAACGATATCAGTCGGGTTCCTTTGGGAACGGCTACCGTGTAAGGCAAAGGAAACTCTGTACGATAATATTTTGCTTTATAATACCGCTTGCTTGGAGAGGGGTAACTCACCTCCTGAATTTCAGGAAACCGGGCGTCGGTGAAAACCAGAGGCAGCTGGGCAGGCAACTTAACAAAAGCAAACATACCGATTGATATCAGGAACATGGTAAAAAATGGGATTAACCGGTTCTGTTTTTTCTGTGAATCTCCATTCAGGGTTTCTCGAGTTCTTTCCTGGTTAAAAAACCAGAGCAATATGAGGGCCGCTCCAAAAATCATGGCGAACTTCTTCGCGAAGAATTCCTCGAATTCCATGAGGCCCACCAGAAGGAAGATGTAAAAGAAAATACCTGCAAACGTCCAGATGATCCAAATGGTGAAAACTCTGGCCCAGGCTCTAAAAATCAACAAGCCTATCCCCGTCAACATACAACTTATAGCCAATCCCCATTGCACATCGTCAAACAACTCTTTCTCGCCCAACAAAACCCCCCAGTCGGTAAATGGAATCGTAATGGGAAGATGGAAATCCAGGGTGGCGTACCCCATTTGACAAAACCCCCAAATAAACATAAAGATTCCAACCACATAAACCCAAATAGCACTATTTTTCATTCTCTTCTTCCAAAGCCTCTCAGTTAGAATAAAATGACACTCATGCTCTACCTTTATAGTGTAAGGGAATTTAATCTAATTTGAAATATTCTCTTGGATTTGGCCCGGTTAGATGAAGGACCGCCCTCAACAAAAATTTGGTTGCCCTAAAAAGGTTGGCCCACCATCCCAGTTCCTTCTAGCCTCCCCCCGCCCTTAGCTTCCTAAGAACGGGCTAAAGAGTGGACGGTAAGATTAAGAACCGAATCCGCCGTAAAAACGGAAACCGAACTCAATGAGATGAAGGGAAGCATCCGCCTTGAACGCTCCGAAATCTCCCTCCGTGATTTGAAGAAACCGGTATTGCAAAAAGGGCGAGGGAAGAGCTGCAAACAGATACGGAGAAGGATTCATCTTTTCAAACCCGATTAGGATCTGCCAGGAGAGGCTGGAGTCTGCGGCACTGGCAAGGGTCTCCACGGTGTAATCCTGCCAGGAAACTCCTACTCCTCCTCCGAAATAAACATAATACCCCCGACGCTCCCAATACGTATCTCCCAGAGGAGGGACCTCCATCCGATAGGTCGCAGTCAACATCAGGTTATGCGTCACCCGGTCCGAGTTCTCCAGTTCCGTCACGGTCGGGGGGTTGATGATGGAGTCGATGCGGTTAAATGTATAAAGGTATTCGGTTTCCAGTTGAAATTTTTGCGCCAGTACAAATCCTAAAGAGGCTTTGATGGAATAGCCGCCAGCGAAGTCGGCATCGCCCGAGGGTGGGCTGGATTCCAATCCCGCATTGGGAGCAATCGCCAAACCACCCGCCACGCCGAAACTCACAAAGTTACCCCCCTCTGCCCGTGCTGTCCCGCCGCCCAGTATCAAAATATAAATACAAAGGAGGGCACAAAGGATAATTGAATGTCTATGAAAGTTGGCGGATGATACCAAAAATTCCTCCTGGCTCAAACCAAAGTAATCAGCGTCACTTCCGGCGGACAATTGAAACGGATCGGAACCACCAGATGCCCAACGCCGCGGGTGATGTAGGTTTGGCGATCGCCATCCCGCACCAGTCCCCTCAAATATTTTTGACTTTGGGTCGGGCTGAAAGGGACACCTATAAACGGCAGAGACACTTGCCCGCCATGGGTATGACCGGACAACACCAAACCAATGTTGTGGGACGGCTTGATCTGACGATTAATTTCCGGGTTGTGGCTCAAAAGTATTTTTATGGATTGCTTGGGAACCTTGCGAAGGGCCTTGCGCAAATCCCAGCTGTGCCAATAATCGTCCACTCCCAATAGCTGAATCGACTCTTCTTCTTTGGTAAGCGTAACGCGCTGGTTTCGCAATACCGGTATCCGGGCGCGTGTCTCGAAATCATGACAAATGCGTTCGGTCACCTCCGGCCCGCTCCAGAAATCATGGTTGCCTAAAACCGCATACGTCCCGAACGGTGCTTTCGCCCGGCCCAGCGCCGCGACCAGATTGTCCAGATACTGCACATCAAATTCATGAATCTCCTGGCGGTGTGTCCTTAAGGTGTGCCCGATAAAATCTCCGGTCAACACGATCAGATCGGGTTTTTCTGCCAGAGCCAGGTCCACCGCATGCTCCAAATGTTCCTTATCGACCAGCGGGGAGGAATGCAAATCGCTGAGCTGGGCAATTTTAAATCCGCGAAACGCCTCGGGCAAACGCTTCAGTCGAATAGGCACCCGCTCCACCCGAATTTGGGACCGCAGAGTGTTCGCGTACCCCTTTCCCACACCCAGTGCGGCCACACCTAAAATCCCCAATCCTGCTTTTAAAAAGAACCGGCGGCTCAGTGGACGGGTTAAAAATTTAGATGATTCACTCAAGAGTTGGCCTCATCAAAGACAGTGCCGAAAAAACGCTTTCTTCAAGTATAGCAAAGCGCCAAAGGCTTCAAAGGAAAAGATGGCGGGTAAAGCGGGAGGGAAACAATTTGCTCAACTTGTGGATAAAAGGAGATTCGGTAAAGCGTGGTCTTTCTATAAATAATTAATGCGCTTCGTCCCAGTTCTTGCCCCAGTTCAGATGCACCACCACCGGCACCTGCATCGGCCACACGCCTTCCATTTCTTTTTTGACCAGCGCCTCGACCTCTTTCTTCTCTTTCGCCGGACATTCGAATACCAGTTCGTCATGCACCTGCATGATCATCTTCGACATCAGCTTCGCCAGCTGATGATGCAGGCGGATCATCGCCAGCTTGATCATGTCCGCCGCACTGCCCTGCACCGGCGAATTGATCGCCACCCGCTCCGCCGCTTCCCGCACCTGCCGGTTCTTGCTGTGCAGGTCGGGCAGGTACCGCCGCCGGTTCATCATCGTCACGGTATAGCCACACTGCCGTGCTTCTTCAATCGTGCTCTCCATAAAGATCTTAACGTTTTTGTACAGATCGAAATACTGGTCGATGAACGCCTTCGCCTCACCCGGCGATATCTTCAACTGCCGCGACAACCCGAACGCGCTCAACCCGTACACGATGCCGAAATTGACGGCTTTCGCCATGCGTCGCCCGTCCTCGTCCACCCCGTCCAGCGGCTGACCGAATATCTCCGCCGCCGTGCGTGTGTGAATGTCCTCGTCATTCTTGAACGCCCGGATCAATGCCGGATCGTTCGACAGATGCGCGAGAATGCGCAACTCGATCTGTGAATAGTCCGCCGACAACAACCAGCCGTTTTTATCCGCGACAAACGCCTGGCGGATTTCCTTACCGAGGTCCGAGCGGATCGGTATGTTCTGCAAATTGGGATCGCTGCTGCTCAACCGTCCCGTCGCGGCAACGGTCTGGTTGTATGAAGTATGAACCCGCCCGGTCTTGGGGTTGATCTCCAGCGGCAGGGCGTCGATGTAGGTCGACTTCAACTTCGATAGCTGGCGGAAATTGACGATCATCGCCGGCAGTTCATGCTCGTCCGCCAACTCCTCCATCACACTCATGTCGGTCGAGTAGCCGGTCTTGGTCTTCTTCTTCGCCGTCAATCCCATCTTCTCGAACAGGATCACCGCCAACTGCTTCGGCGAATTGATATTGAACGGCTCCCCTGCCAGCGCGTAAATTTCGTCCTCATGCTTCATTAAGGCCTTGGTCAACTTACTGGACATCTTTTTGAGATGCTCGCGGTCGACCCGCACGCCGGTCATCTCCATATCCGCCAGCACATCGATCAGCGGCAACTCCAGCTCTTCATACAATTTTAAGGTCTCATCCCTGAGTCGTGCCTTCAGCGCGTGCGTCAACCGCCAGGTGATGTCGCTGTCCTCCGCCGCGTACTCGGCCGCCACGTCGATGGCCACCTCGTCGAAGCCGATCTGCTTCGCCCCCTTCCCCGCCACGTCGGAATAGGTTATGTTCTGATGCCCCAGCATTTCCAACGCCAGTTCGTCCATTCCGTGTTGCCGCTTCGACGGGTCCAGCACATACGACGCCAGCATGGAATCGAACGCCACACCCTTAAGCTGGACGCCCTCGTTGACTAACACGATGAGATCGTACTTGATGTTGTGCCCGAACTTTTTCAGCTTGGCGTCTTCGAGGAGTGGCTTGAGGGCGGCGATGACTTTCTTTTTATCCAACTGCTCCGGCACGCCCAGGTAGCGGTGGCTCACCGGGATGTAGCACGCCTCGCCCTCCGCCCAGGAAAATGAGATACCTACCATCTCCGCGCGGGTTGGATGCTTACTCGTCGTTTCGAGGTCGAGCGCGAACTCTTTCGCTTTCTTCAATTGCTTGACGAGTTTATTTAATGCCTTCTCGTCTAGGATCGTTTCGTAATGCGACTCAACTTTCTCGGCTGCGGGCTGTGCAGTTGTTCCCTCCCCCTCCGGTAAGTCGGCCAACAGGGATTTAAAACCAAGCTCGGTGAATATGTTGCGCAGTTTGTCGGTGTCCGGTTCTTTCATCTTGAGATCTTCGACTTTACAGTCGAGTTTCATTGCGGTATCGATGGTCACCAGCTTCCGGCTTAGCAGGGCGTTCTCCTTGTCCGTCTCCAGTTTTTCTTTCAACTTCGCCTTCTCAATGTCATCAATATGTTTGTAAAGCTTTTCGATCGAGCCGTATTTCTGGATCAGCTCCGTCGCCGTTTTGGGTCCCACCCCCTTCACGCCGGGGATGTTATCGCTGGAGTCGCCCATCAGGCCCATCACCTCGGTCACCTTGTCCGGCGGCACGCCGAACTTGTCGATCACCTCCGTTTTCTCGAAGCGTTTGTCCTTCATCGTGTCGAGCATGTGGACGTTGGGGGAAATCAACTGCATCATGTCCTTGTCGCCGCTGACGATGGTGACCGCCATCCCTTCCTGCTCGCCCATCTTCGCCAGCGTGCCGATGATGTCGTCCGCCTCGAACCCGTCCTGCCTGAGGCTGACGATATTGAACGCCTCCACCAGCGGTTCGAAATAGGGGAACTGCTCAGCCAGCTCTTCCGGCGGGGTGTCGCGGTTGGCCTTGTAGTCGGGGTACATGTCGTGGCGGAAGGTTTTGGCTTTGGAGTCGAACACCACGGCGAGGTAGTCCGGCTGTTCGTCGCGCACCACCTTGGAGAGCATGGTGGTGAAGCCGTACAGCGCGTTGGTGGGGAGTCCTTGGCTATTGGACAGGAACTGCCGGATGCCGTAAAACGCCCGGAAAATATACGACGACCCGTCAATCAGATAAAGTTTCGGTTTCCTGACCATAGCCCCTTGAAAAGAAGGTTTAAAGGGGCTACTTTACACTAAATTGCGAGTGAGGGGC
Source organism: Nitrospirota bacterium (assembly GCA_030600405.1). GTDB lineage: Bacteria > Nitrospinota > Nitrospinia > Nitrospinales > Nitrospinaceae > SZUA-226. The sequence continues at coordinate 1,295 of JAUVMD010000022.1, read as the reverse complement.
AATATGGGAGAAAGAGAAATGGGAGGGGCAGGTCACGATCGCCCGGGCGATCGCTGGCCGAGAAGGTTTCCCCTGTCTGAAGATGTCATTCGAATAGCCAAATATTATCTCAAACTCAGTCGGGAGGCGGATTAAATTATGGAAATCTTACATCGGGGTGATCTTGAGCAGGGTGGATTTGCGGACCTCAGGGAATATTACCTGGTAGAGGACCCAAGAGTTCTAGGTGACGATATTGAAGAGACATCCTGGATGGGAATCGGTAACTTTGTTTACCTGGCGGATGCAAAATATAATCCCAAAGGGGATACAAGAATGCACAGTCACAAGGAAATTGATGTCGTTACTTTCGTTTTGGAGGGCCGGCTTACGCATGTGGGTTCGTTGGAAAACGGGCAGGACCTATCCGCATTGCAGTTACAGGTCCAACGTGCGGGAGGTGAAGGGTTCTCGCATAACGAGGTCAACCCCGATGATACAGAAAACAGGGTGCTTCAGCTCTGGGTGCTTCCTGAAAACAAGGGAGAACCTGCCGGGTACAAACTGTATCAACCTGAGTGGGGAAAGGTGACGAGAGTATATGGGGGTGCCAAAAATCAAAGTGAAACTTTTGACAGCCATACTTTGGTGGATGTGGCGATGATGAAAGAAGGCCAGAGTTTTGCAATAGAAGGAGAGTTTATTGCTTATTTAACTTTGGGTAAGGGAACAGCAAACGAAAAGGAGATTTCTGAAGGAGACTTGATCCGTGGCCAGGGATTGAGTTTTACAGCCGAAAAGAAATCCCAATTGGTTTTGGTTCAATTGAATGAATAAAGCCTTCAAAATAAATCTCAACTTAGAAGGTGGTACAACTAACAGGGGCAGGTCAGCAAAAATAACTTTAGAAAATAACTTTCCAAGCATCCGAAACAAAAAGCAGCCATGGAACCGCGTGTTTGTATCTGAAACACCTTTCTATGACCTATAGTGCGCACCAGGCCTTGCCCGGCCAGCGTGACGCTGGACCCGAAATTACCCGCGGCGGTTCGCCGCTATTTGAACCGGGAAGCGGCCAATTTCAATGCATCGCCCATTGCGCCCCACGCAATTTCGATACCTCCCTTAAGGTCTTCCCAGGCCTCTCCGCTCGCTCCTTTGAGTTCATGAAGTTTTTTCTGTGCCTCCAGTTGCTTGCATCGAAGGTCCTCGACCTCCTTGTAATACTCACCTTGTAAACCGGTCTTTGCCTTACCGGCGACGACCTTGAGCTTGTCGATCTCTGTGCCCCACTCGTCTAATTGCACCTGCAGTTT
>JAUVMD010000159.1 GCA_030600405.1 Nitrospirota bacterium | reverse complement strand
GGGAAGAAAACCCATATCCAGCATGCGATCGGCTTCGTCCAAAACAAAGATTTCAACTTTATCCAGCCGCAAACATCCTTGCTGGAGCAGATCGAGCAATCGTCCCGGCGTGGCCACCAGAACATCCACCCCTCGACTCAAAGCACGAATCTGCTGACGAGGTCTGACGCCTCCATAAACCAGCGCTCGAGTGATTTTCAAATAACGTCCGTATACACGAAAACTCTCGTCGATCTGAACTGCCAGCTCGCGGGTGGGCGCCAAAATCAGGGCCCGTGCCACCTTGGCCACCGGCGCCGTTCGAGATTCCGCCAGTCTTTGCAAAATGGGCAAGGCGAAGGCTGCAGTTTTTCCAGTACCTGTTTGAGCGCATCCCAGAAGATCGCGACTCTGCAACAGGTGCGGAATGGCCTGGGTTTGTATCGGTGTGGGGATCCGGTAGTTTTCCTCATCGACGGCACGGCGAATTGGGGGGATCAGGTTCAGGGCTTCGAACCCCTCTTGCAGGGGGACTACTAATGATTTATTCAAGATAATTTCCTTTAAAAAAATGCTAAAACGAAAAGGCACAAAGATTCGCAGACTCTTCAGTTCAAACCCGAAGATGCGTCTTCAGCCAAACAAATAGGATTGATCCGTTAACTTGTGGAGAAAAAGAGGAAAGGGAAAAAGAAACGCACCGAGGAAGGAAACCGGGTATTTCGAAATCCAGAAGGAAAGCTTTTCAGCTCATTGCCGCCAATTCTCGAGAAGGCTCAATTAACTATATTCGAAACATCTTACCTCAAACCGCACCGATAAGCCAGCCCAATCGGAAAATTGAAATTGCAATGCGATTCCAAAAGTAAGAGGGCCCAGCTGAAACAGATAAATCCTTTTATATCAATACCTTAAATGCCAGTCAATACCGCAAGGTTTATTTACCGGCCTCCAGATTGTTGCGCCCAATTGCCGAAAGGTTGGCAACGTTGGTGTTCATTACAGCGATAAAGTCCTGCTTTTCATTCCCATTGCGATTACTCGCAGGATTAAACACCACTGTATGAATATTCAAGGTCTCCAACCGCCTAGTGATATCCGTTAACGGCTGGTCTTCCCAGATCATCCACTGTGCTTTCAGCTCCCCGTTTAACTGCGTCAGTTCCTGCCATTGCCCTTCATCCGGCATTATATCCGGCTCCCAGTGCAGAACGTGCCCGCTAAAACCATAACGCCGTTGAAAATACTGATAGACCGGATGGGAAAACAGCAAGGGGGTGTGTTGCAGGCGATCACCGATAGACCGCAACCTTTGATCCAGTGATAAAAGCTCCTTCTGCAACGTTGTAAAGTTTTTATCAAACAACCCGGCTTTATCAGGCAGTACCTTTATCAACGCGTCCTTTACTGCGGCCGCCTGCTGGATGGCTTGTTGCAGGTCCAGCCAGGTGGTAAAGGCCGTTACACCGTGTTCATGCTCACCTTCGGGACCATGTTTATGTACCAATGCCTGGTCTTCCCTGATTAATTGATTACTGAACGAATAAGAAGTATTAACCATTTTATCTTCGGGCAAGGTGACGTAGGGCAACCAGCTTTCGTAACTGGCACCGTTAAGCACGATCAGGCCCGCCTGCTGGAAGGCTTGTAATTCCTTGCTTGACGGTTTCCAAAATACCGGATCTCCCTCAATCTCGGGAAAGTAGGTGATCACACTATCGCCAGCTATGCGAGTGACAAAATACTGCAGAGGATAGTTAGTGACTGCCACAAATACCGACGTATCGGTATTTGCCTTTTCACTGGAGGTCTCCTGTTCCACTTCACTGCAGGCACCCATTAAAAAAACCAATAGCACCGCAATATATCTTTTCACCTCTAGACTCCTGACACAATAATTGACTGTAAGAACACCAAACCGTATTTCTCAGACAATAGCGTTAGTATCATGCCAAGCAGGACGCCGGACACCAGGACCATCACAATCTCGCACGTCACCATGCCGACCACAAAGCTTTTTGCCGCTCCAATTTTTTTCATGGCGACCAGTTCGTGCGCCCGCAATTGCTGAGACAACATAAAAACCAGGACACTCATCGCCCCTGCAGACAAAACCATCAGGAAGGCACCGATCAACACATACTGGCGAACACTGAATACTGTCTCCAACAGCTTGCCAATAATGCTGGACGGATTCTGTAACTGCAGCGCGGCATGGCTTTGATAACGTCCCTGCAGTAGGGCACTGTGTTTTTGGTCTTTGGGTATCACAATCACGGCGTGTAGCGGGTAGGTTCCGTTATTGCCGTGAAAATGAAAGCTTCTGATATTTTCCGGGGTGATTTCCTGGAACTGATTGACAGCAGCATTGGCGATAATGCTTTTCCCATTCTGGTTTAAAATAAAACCAGAAGCGTCATCCTTGCTTAGGTCGGTATGGCCATGCCCCAATCCTTCCATCACCCAACTGGTTTTTAGGTCAACTATAATAGCATCATCATCGGGGGTAGAAGTTTTTCCTATCACACCCACTATCGTCATTTTCAGCGGATAGGCACCGGCCAGGTTAAACGCCGTTTCAGGGGCGGAAATGATTGTGTCCCCTACCTGCAAACCTGTTTCCTTGGCCACTGATGCACCAATGACCGCTTCCCCGAGAAAACCGAGCCAGCGACCTTCCTGCAAGGCCAGATGACGAAATGAAAAATAGGATAAACGGGTGCCTATGATAGGGAAGCCGCGGGACCGGAATCCTGTATGCAGGGGTATGACCTGGCCCATGTCCATGTCTTTTATGGCGAGATAGTCTCCGAAATTCAATGGCGGTGGGGTATCGGATTGGAAATACAAACCATTGAGCACCAGCTCCAGCGGACTTCCCACTCGGCCCAGCATTAACGGGGTCTGTTCGGCACGGGCGGTTAACTGCTCCGAACCTTTCTTCACCAGCACATTCAAACCCGTCGGTATAAATACAATCAATCCAATAGAGGCCACCAACACCAACGTCTTGTATTTGTGAAAGCACAGGTAACGCCAGGCGAGATGCCACACCCCCTTCATCTCTCCCCTGCCTCCATGGCCGCTATCAATTCATTAAAATCAATGATGCGATCAAACAAATGCAACAGATTTTGGTCGTGGGTCACGGTGATCAGCGTACTGTCATTGCTCGCCGCATAGTCCAGCAGGATCGACATGACATTTTCCTTGTTATTGACATCAAGATTACCGGTAGGCTCATCCGCCAGTAACAGAGACGGTTCTGTCAACAGCGCGCGGCAAATCGCCACCCGCTGTTTTTCACCTTGGGATAACTGATGAGGATAACGATAAAAATTTCCCGATAGACCCGCTTTTTCAGCCAGGACTTTTGCGCGTTCAACCCGCATAACAGCGACCGGTTTCTCGATATAGTCCACGAGAAGGATATTTTCCAGAACCGTCAAATACTCTATCAATTCAAAGTTCTGAAAAACGAGGCCGATGTTGCGGATTCGAAACTGGCGCCGTTGCGATTCCGGCATGGCAACCACGGATTTGCCACCAATCGTAACCGTGCCGACATCGGGCAACACAATCCCCGCAATTAAATTCAGCAAAGTGGTTTTGCCGGAACCACTGGGACCCACTACAGCAATTCTTTCACCCCGCCTGACCTGAAGCGTTTTAATACTCAACTGAAATTGATTATCAGGGTAACTGAATTCCAGATCCTTGATTGAAAGGTAATCGCCCATCAGTGTTTATTCCTATTATCCGGTACTTCCTCCAAACCAGTTACAGCCTTTGTTCCTGCAACAGGTTCAATGCAGTGAGTTTCCATTGCCCACCAATTTCTTCAATGACCAGATCGCCTTCATACTGGTTGGTGCGCTGATGCACGTGGCCCCAATGACCTACCGAACCATATATATTCCATACGCATCGGGCCTTGATGCCCGGGTGGTCGCCCAGTAAATCAGTATGAATGGACTGCAACGCAACCTTTTTCACCTTCGCTCGAGCGCCGCCCTGATTGGCCAGCACCAGACCTTTGCGTATTTCCAAATAAATATCTGTTAACAGGTCGCCAGAAACGCTCTTATCCAAAGTATCGTAAATATCCTCTTCCTTACGAAAATCAAAAGCGCGATAAACATTGTGCAACAGCGCACTGACTAACTTTTCGGACTTCTGTTCGTTCAAGCTGTAATGTTGCTGCAACAACACCATCACAATGATTATCAAGATTAACCCTGCCTCCCCCACTACCAACCTCTTAACCGGCCTGTTTTTACGTTTGATAATCACAAGCATAACGATTATTGCAATGGCAGCTAACAGAAATATTGCATGCTTAATGTAATAGACAAACCCATTTGGCGGCAGGCCTATATCAACCAGCGTGGGTAAGACGGGATTCTTTAAAAAATTTTTCCACTCCAGGGTGCGCCAGTCACGCTGCAACAAGACAGGAAAGGGACCCGCCTGGTCCACGGTTGCCGCTGATACATTTACCATACGATCGTTCCACAGGGTCCACTCCATCGTGACATTATCCGGCAAGCCGCGGGTTTGGAAGGTATAAATAATCCCCAGTGTGGCAGAAAGCACATCCAGCTTCTGGTTATCCACCACGGTGCTGGTCTTCAGTGTCCGCGTCAGAAAGTTGATACGCTGCACCTC